>CAZDXD010000285.1:0-1523 GCA_964509415.1 uncultured Treponemataceae bacterium | reverse complement strand
GACAATGCTTTACCATTAGCGCATGGCAGTTTTCAATGACAATTCTTTTCCGCTTGACAGGCATATCCGCAAGGTGCCGGATTTTCCGCACAAGGGCATTCTTTTTTACGACATAACAAGCGTGCTCGCGTCCCCTGAGGCATTCAAGTGGTGCATGGCACAGATGGAGAAAATCTATAAAGACGAAAAAATAGACGCGGTGGCTGCCGTGGAGTCCCGTGGCTTTGTTTTTGCCGCGCCTTTTGCGCTTTCAAGGGGGATTCCGCTTATTCTTATCAGAAAGAAGGGCAAACTGCCGGGTGAGGTTTATTCATGCTCATACGAGCTTGAATACGGAAGCGCCGTTATTGAGGTGCACAAGGCGGATGTTCCCGCAGGCGGGCGCGTCCTTATAGTGGACGACCTTATCGCGACAGGCGGCACTCTTAACGCCGCGCGCAACGTGCTTGAGCAGGGAGGCGCTTCTGTGCTGGGATACTTTGGCGTAATAGGGCTTCCGTCCCTCAATTATTCGGCGGCGCTTGAAGGCATTCCGGTTACTACGCTTATTGAGTATGAGGGGGAATAAAAGCCGGCAGAGCCCGCCTGCTTGCATACAGACAGGCTACCAGCTACCCACTAGCTTTTTATATGCCCATTCCTGTTGATATGCACTACCGTAAAAAAAAGAGCGGCGATTATCCAGATTGAAATTAGAATGACAAACGCAATAACTCCGCCCGAAAAATAAGCCGTCAAAACAAGAGCTGCTACAACCGCCTGAAGCACTACAAGCAGGGCAAGCGTTTGCCTTTGCGAAAGGCCGATTGCCACGAGCTTGTGATGAAGATGCGAAAAATCAGGCGACATAACCGAACGATGCTCGCGAAGCCTCCTCCAAATGGCAGCAATAAAGTCGCAGATTGGAAAAACCATAAACGTTGCAGCATACCATACAGGAATGATGGAAAGATCGGAAGGTCTTTGCCACAATGTCAAGTGATGAATTCAAAAGAGGCAAAAAATGCCCCGTCTCGCTATGAGAAAGGACATAGATAGTATTTAATGTTTTTTTTCGGGCGACTGGCTTCTATCCAATACTCCGTGTTGCTATCATCGGGAATTAAGCCAGACAAAATTTGCTCATAGTGTTGTACTTTTCGTCCATATAAGTCGCCGTTGATTTCGTTTCTTCCTGCTACCGTTGCCAGAGAATGATTTGATGCCTTACGTAAAGTGTTTCTCTGGACTCTGGCAACTGGCACAAATCGCAGTATTCTTTAATATCCTCGCCTTGAGTCAAATCCATATTATAAACTTTTATATTTAATGCATTTGACTCGATGCTTTACCATTTGATTCAGATTATCCTTATCTCGTGGTCTACCCGAAAATTTGCTATCAAAAATCTATCAAAGTTAAGCTATCAGGAATCTTGACGGGGGCTCAGGATTAGTTCATGTCTCCCTGTTCGATACGGACAACTATTTCGACTGCTTTCTCAACGCTTCTACCGCACCACAAATATCCACATCTGTAGTTTC
>CAZDXD010000284.1:0-1554 GCA_964509415.1 uncultured Treponemataceae bacterium | reverse complement strand
CACATCTTTAAGCTGGGAACAAAGTACTCCGTGTCGCTTAACATGACATATCTTGACGAGGCGGGGGAAAGAAAGCATCCGCTTATGGGCTGCTACGGCATTGGCGTTGACAGGACGCTTGCTTCCATAATAGAGGCGCACAACGACGAAGACGGCATTGTCTGGCCGATGAGCGTAGCGCCTTTTCAAGCCGTTGTTGTGCCCGTCAAGTACGAAGGCGCCCTGAAAGAAACCGCCGACGCAGTCTACACGGCGCTTTTAGAGCGCGGGGTTGAGGCGCTGCTTGACGACAGGGACGAGCGCCCCGGCGTTAAGTTTAAGGATATGGATTTAATTGGAATACCAGTGCGCGTTGTGGTAGGCGAAAAGAGCCTTCCCTCTGTGGAAATAAAGATGCGCTCTGAAAAAGAAACCGCGCTCGTTCCTGCCGAAAACGCAGCTTCTTATATAGAAGAAAAGGTGAAAAACGCGCTTGCCGCTTTTGCTTCCTTTTCCGATTAGGGCTTAACAATTATGCCGCCGCTGCTGCCTCCGCCCGCAAAAAAGCGCTTTTTGCGCCTTGCGCTCTCTGCCTCAGTCTTTTTAGCGATTGCAGGTCTTCTTTTTGCCCAAACAAGCCCTGCTCAAGAAAGCCGAAACCTTGCCGCCGAATGGCCAGCGTGGATTTCAGGCGAGTTTGCGTTTTTCAGGGACTACACCTTTGTTGAACCCGCTTGGACCGGTGTTCTCTTCTATAACGAGGGAACGTGGGCGGCTCAAGTTTTTTTCCCTGAAAGCCAAAAGCGCATAACCTCTTTTTTTACAACTGAAAGCGAAGGCGGCACTCTCGTTTTGACAGGCCAGCGAAACGACCCTAATCTTCAGCCTGATGATGTTCCGCACGTTAATTATCTTATGCAAATTCTGCCTGTTTTATGGGAAGCAAGGCACGGCGTTGAAACTCAAGGCGCGGAGGTTCGCGCAAGCGAGCAAAGCCTTTTTCCGCCCGGCGCATCGCTAGAGGGAAACACGTCGCTCTTTGGAGGAAGGTGCGAATTTGTTTTTTCGCCCGAAATCCCCCTTTTTAGTTTGAGCAGGGTAAATGATTCAGCAGGGCGCACGGTTTTCGCCTTTGAAAGTGCAGGACTTGTTACTCAAGAAAGCTCTGACGCTTTTTTTTATTTTGAGCCCGTGCCGCAGGAAGCTAGGCAAAAGCTTGCCGAAATACACAGGCCAAAAGGCGGGCAACAAGGACAGCGCAATTCCAGAAGGCAGGCTACAAGCGCCAATGCAGAGACTGCGGAAGAGATTATAACCGTAGCGCAGAATTTTTTCCTTGTGGGAGACACAGCCTCCGTTCTTGTAGGGAGCGGCGAAACTGGGGATTTAAGCTCTGAAGCGTTTTATGCCATTATCGCAAAAAACTTTCTGCTTTCAGGCGATGCCTCCGTGCTTCCTGTTCCCGAAACCTTTGCTTGCTCATCAGGGGCTGGCGGCGTTTGGTTTGACCAAATTCTCTATATGAAAGATGAAAAAACGCCTATGCGAAAGCGAATGCTTCTCCGTGCAGATTTT
>CAZDXD010000283.1:0-1557 GCA_964509415.1 uncultured Treponemataceae bacterium | reverse complement strand
GTACACGGTGTTTTAATCCGCGCTTTTTTACGCCGCTTTTACATTTTCCGCAAAAACTGCTAGTATTGCCAAAGGAGTAAAGAATGGCAGCAGAGCAGACGGCAAAGAACCTGCACGCGCTAGAGGTGCGCGTGTTGCGCGCTTATGCGCCGGGCGAGGATTTGACGGCGGAGCGGTTGGAGCGGGAGCTAGGCTACAAGCAGGGGCACGCGAATCAGGCTTTCTCGTGGCTTGCGGGGAAGGGCCTGCTAAAGGAGACGGGGCGCGAGACGCTCGTCTTTTACGAAATAACAGAAAGCGGCAAGCGGCAAGCGCAAGCGGGCACGGCGGAGGAGCGCCTTCTTGCCTTTCTAAAGGAAAACGGTCCGGCGACGTTGCCAGAGGTGGCGAGCGCGCTTTCTATAGAGAGCAAGGACGCGGGCTCTGCTTTTGGCGCGCTTTCTAAGGAAGGCGCGGTCAAGATGGACGCTGAAAAAAAGGCCGCTTTTGTAAAAGAGCCCTCATCTTCTAGAATAAAGATTACCCGCTCTCTTTTAGAAAGAGGAGCTGAGGCAGGGTCGCTTGCAAAGGCAGACCTTTCTGACGAGGAAGCCGCAGTGATGGCGGCAATCGCAAAGAAGAGGGGGGCGGCGGACGCTCCCTTTAGGATTGCCGAGCGCGACGTGGTCACCTACACGCTTACAGAGCAAGCCGCCGCGGTAAAGGCCGCGCTAGAGGAGGCGGGGCTTACAGGCGAGGAGCTTGGCGCCCTTACGCCCGCTCTTCTTAAAAGCGGCGAGTGGAAAAGCGGCGCATTCCGCGCGTATAACATTGGCTTGCCGCCCGCGCGCGTTGTGCCGGGCAGGTCTAACCCCTACGCCGCCTTTCTTGAAGCCACAAAGGATAAGCTTTGCTCGCTGGGCTTTGAGGAGTTTGACGGCCCGCTTGTCGAAACAGAGTTTTGGAACTCCGACGCGCTTTTTATGCCGCAGTTTCACGCCGCGCGCGACATTCACGACGTGTATTACATAAAAGAGCCCGTCAAGGCGAAGGCAATAGAGGAGCCGTTTTTGTCTAATGTCGCGCAGACGCACGAGAACGGCGGGGACACGGGCAGCCGCGGCTGGAATTACAGCTTTGACAGGGAGTTTACAAAGCGGCTCATCTTGCGCAGCCAAGGCACGGTGCTTTCGGCGCATCAGCTCGCCTCAAAGCCGAACATTCCGGGCAAGTACTTTGGCATTGTGCGCTGCTTTCGCTACGACAAGGTTGACGCAACGCACCTTGCGGACTTTTACCAAACCGAGGGCATTGTCTTAGGCAAAGAGGTGAACTTGCGCACGCTTTTAGGCTTTTTGCAAATGTTCGCTGTGGAAATTGCCGGCGCAACAGATGTTAAATACGTGCCGGGCTACTTTCCGTTCACGGAGCCTTCCATAGAAGTGCACATCAAGCACCCAAAGCTGGGGTGGTTTGAGCTAGGCGGCTCCGGCATTTTTAGGCCGGAGGTTACCCGTCCGCTCGGCATTGACGTGCCCGTCCTCGCATGGGGGATAGGCATAGACCGAATGGCGCTTA
>CAZDXD010000282.1:0-1561 GCA_964509415.1 uncultured Treponemataceae bacterium | reverse complement strand
CAAGATATGTCATGTTAAGCGACACGGAGTACTTTGTTCCCAGCTTAAAGATGTGACCTAGCTCATTGCCCTTTTTAGAGTAAAATTCCGCGCCGCATTCGGGGCACCTGTCGCCCGCCTTTACTGTGCGCACATCGGCGATAAGCCACGGCGAAAAGTCGCGCAGCGGCTCCACGTGAATAAAGTGAGAGTCGGCTTTAAGAGCTCCCGCAACGGCATTGTGCATTAGGGCGGCGCCTTCCATTGAAATTATGGAACAGTCGGCAATGACGGGCGCGGCTTCAAAGCCTACAGGACCCGCAAAGCCTACGGGCGCTCCTGTAAGGCGCTCCACGTCAGCGCTTGAGGCAAGCTCTACCTCGCCCGACTTCAGCACAGCCGCGAGCTTTGCTTCGTTCACGTCAAGGTCTCCGCGAATGCAGACGGCAAAAAAGGCTTCAGGGTAATAATCGCTATTTGAGCCTTTTTTGCGCTTTAGCCCCTTGCAGCCGGGCGCGGCTTCTAGGTCAAGCTCGCAGTTTACCGCGCGGTAAATAAGCGTTTTAATGAACGCTTGAGGCTTTGTTTGCAAAAATGAACAAAGGTCGTCTATAGTCTTTACATTAGGCGTTGCTATCTCTTCTATGGAAGAAGCCTGCTCTGCGCCGCAGTCTGCGGGGAGCGGATCGGGAGCACACCTTGCCTTCTCATCGTTCGCGGCGTAGCCGCACTTTGGGCAGAGAATAAGGTTATTGTCGCCAATGTCGGATTCCACCATAAACTCTTCAGAGCCGCTCCCTCCCATTGCGCCTGAGTCAGCCTTAACCGCAATGACGGGAAGATCGCACCGCTTAAAAATGCGCTTGTACGCCTGTCCGAACTTGCGGTATGTCTCGTCAAGGCTTTCCTCGCTAACGTGGAAAGAGTAAGCGTCTTTCATTGTGAACTCCCGCCCGCGCATAACGCCGTAGCGAGGGCGTATTTCGTCGCGGAATTTGGTGTTAATTTGGTATGCCGAAACGGGAAGCTGCCTGTAAGAGGTGATTTCCTGCCGCAAAAGATATGTGAACGCCTCTTCCGCAGTCGGGCTGACTACGAATTCCGCGCCAGTCCTGCCTGTAGCCTTGAGCAGGGCATCTCCCATTACCTGCCAGCGCCCTGATTCCTTCCAGAGTTCCGCGGGCTGAATAACGGGAGGCATAAACTCCATCGCCCCGATTGCGTCCATCTCCTCGCGGATTATTGCCTCAACCTTGCGGAACGCCCTCAATCCCAGCGGAAGGTAGGCGAAAAGCCCATTTGACAGCTTGCGTATCAGTGCCGCACGTAACATGAGCCTGTGGCTTGTGGCAACCGCTTCCGCGGGGACTTCCCGCAGAGTCGGCATAAAAAGCTCTGACATTTTCATAGACAGGGGGCTCCTTATAAAAACAAAGAAAAACGAGACTTAAGCGTATCAAATTATCTTGACACGGGCAAGCGGGGACTTGAGGGCATCGCAAGGGGTTAGTTGCCTAGTATACCATATCCCTAAATAGCAAGCCCTTTTTTCACTTCCTCCTAGCTGCTGAGAGCTGTTAGC
>CAZDXD010000281.1:0-1583 GCA_964509415.1 uncultured Treponemataceae bacterium | reverse complement strand
ACCGGTCACCTATTGATTGCGAACCAATCGCTCTACCAAATGAGCTAATGCCCCAGATAGGAAAATATTACAACAAAAAAGATTTGCTTTCAAGCCCTTTTCGGGGATATTATTATCGGCATGAAAATGAAAAAAGCAGAAAAAGCCGCGGTGTTCGTGGCAATTGTGTTGGGCACGGCTATCGTTGCCGTGTTTTTCGCGGTCGGGTGCGCTACGCAAGAAGTCGTGCCTGACAGCAGTCGGGCGGATGAGGCGGAGACCTTGCGCATTTCACAGCAGCTTGCGGGCAAAACATGGATTTTGAGCGGGATTCTTTTTGACGGGGTTTTTATTCCGATGGAGCCTGCGCACAGTGCCGGAAACGTGCTTGTTTTTAACAGGGACGGCACATTCCGCACAACGGCGGCAGCGCTTGTCATGAGCGGAACATGGATGCTCGCCGCGCCCGATAGAGAAGGCGATGGGGCGCAGCCAAACGCCGCGATCGCAATGGCGCAGACTGCCCTTGCGGGAGAAAAAGAAGAAGACCCCGCTGCCGCCAAGTTTCAGGCGATGTATCTTTCAGCCTTTGAAAGGGCTTCCGCGCTGACCGCTTACGGGAACAGCTTTATGCTTTTTGACAGCGAAGGGAGGCATATTTTAAGCTTTATCCTTAACAATCCCGACTGGTAAGCTGTCAAGGAAACCCTTTTGCGCTTTTAGCGGCGGCTTTCAGCCTCGTGCTCAACGCTTTTTAGAAAAAAGCTTTCCTTGTTGTTTACCATCAGCACAGGCTGACCTGTAGCATCAAGCGCGTCGCGCCAGAGAGAGCCTTCAGGGTCTACGTAATTGCGCTTGCTCGTGGCGACAGCAATCGGAATGTGCACAAATTCATCATGCACAAGACCTATCAAAAGCTTAGTCTTACCCGCCATCGCCGCGTGCACAGCGTTGTTGCCAAGCCGCTCGCAATAAATCGAGTCTATCGCCGCCGCCGGTGCCGAGCGTATCTGATAGCTTGGGTCAATGTATTTCAGGTTAATGTGCATGCCGATTTGCTTGAAATACTCCTCCATTTTGTCCCGAAGGAAAACTCCGATATCCGCAAGCCTTTTGTTGCCTGAGTCATCCGTGCCGCCTTCGGTTTCCATCAGGTCTTGCCCTGCGCCTTCGGCTACAACGATTACCGCGTGATTGCGTGCTTTAAGGCGGTTTTCAAGGACTTTGAGGAAGCCGTTATGCCCTTCAAGCTCAAAAGGCACCTCTGGAATAAGCACAAAATTCGCCTCATGGCTGGCTATAGCCGTGTGAGTTGCAATAAAGCCTGATTCCCTGCCCATCAGCTTTACAAGGCCTATTCCGTTTATCTGCGCATGTGCTTCCATGTGCGCCGCGGCAACCGCGTCTGTAGCCTTTACAACGGCAGTATCGAAGCCGAACGACTTTTGAATAAAAGACAAGTCGTTGTCAACGGTTTTTGGAATGCCGACAACAGCAATTTTAAGCCCGCGCTTTTCTATTTCTTCGGCGACCTCAAGGGAGCCGCGCTGCGTGCCGTCGCCGCCGATAATAAAGACGATGTTCACGTTGAGGTTCTCTATGCC
>CAZDXD010000280.1:0-1599 GCA_964509415.1 uncultured Treponemataceae bacterium | reverse complement strand
AGCATGTTGAAAGCGATATTTTAGACAATTTGTATGCCTTTGATTTGGAGGAGCTGGTAATCTTGTATCTTCAAATAAAGCACAATTACTGCGTGCTTTCCAATTCTATAGCAAACAAGTCGACTACGGTCAAAATAGAATGCGAGTTTGCCTCGCGCAGCGTTGAGGACAAAAGAAAGGCGGTTGTTCAGGTTAAAGCCGGCAATGACACCAGCATCGATGCGCTAGACTATAAAGATTATGCGGAAGACGGCTACACTGTGTATTTGTACGCGCCTTGCGTTGAAAATGCGGACAAGGTGGAGAATGTCGTTGTAATTACAAGAGACGAGCTGCGCTCTTTCTATTACGAGTATAAGGAAATACTGCCCGACTCCATAACAATGTGGGAGTCTCTTGTGGCGGAATAGCCTAGCCAATCCTTAAAGCAAAAGCCGCGGATGCGGCTTTTTTTGTGCCCCGCCTCTTGCCGTATTCACGCCCGCAAATATAGCCGATATAATAGAAGAAAAGGAAAGGCTATGGATAACGAGACATGGGCGCAGGTGCTTTCTGAAGCGCTGCCCTACTTTAGGCAGTACGTGGGGCGCACGGTGGTGGTAAAGTACGGCGGCAACGCGATGCTCAACGAGGAGCTAAAGCGCGCCGTCATGAGCGACATTGTGCTCCTTAACACAATCGGCATTCGCGTCGTTCTTGTGCACGGCGGAGGTCCTGAGATTAACGCGATGCTAGAAAGGCTCAACAAGAAGAGTGAATTTATCAACGGGCTGCGCTATACCGACAGCGAGACGATGGACATTGTGCAGATGGTGCTTGCAGGAAGGCTCAACACGGACATAGTGCGCCTTCTTATGCAGTGCGGCGGACGCGCGGTGGGCGTAAGCGGCGTTGACTCCGGGCTTTTGCGCGCGAAAAAGCTAGAAAAGGACGGCGTTGACTTAGGCTTTGTGGGCGAGGTAACGGAGGTAAACCCTGCTATCCTTGAAACATTGCTTGACGAGGGCTTTATCCCTGTTGTCTCTACGGTCGCTATTGGAGCAGGCGATGACCCCGCCTGCTACAACATAAACGCCGACACCGCCGCCGCCGAAATTGCGGTAGCGCTAAAGGCTGCGAAGTTTGTGCAGCTTACCAACGTGCCGGGCGTTTTGCGCGACGTTTCAAACCCCGCGACGCTTATAAAGCAAATTGCAAAAGAGGCGATTCCTTCTATGGTTGCAACAGGCGTTATCTCTTCCGGCATGATTCCAAAAATCGAATGCTGCCTTCGGGCGCTTAAAGGCGGGGTTTCCCGCACGCACGTTATAGACGGGCGTGTGCCGCATTCGCTTTTAATTGAAATGTTCAGCGACCGCGGCGTGGGCACAATGATTGTCTGATTTCACTCTTGGTTTGAGCATTGAGGAGGAGCCAGAATGAATGAGGGGAACAAGGGGAAAATCGCCAACAACTACGGAAGCCTTGATGTCGTTTTTGAGTCAGGAAAGGGATCGACGCTAAAGGACATTAACGGCAAGGAATACATTGACTTTGTGGCGGGGATTGCGGTGAACTGCTTGGGGCACGGCTACCCGCCGCTTGTAAAGGCAATTCAGG
>CAZDXD010000279.1:0-1660 GCA_964509415.1 uncultured Treponemataceae bacterium | reverse complement strand
TCATCGCTCACTTGCAAAAATGCTGTGGCGGGGTTAGTATATCTTGCTCAAGACACCATTCCAAGGAGGCGATTTCGTGGCTACTGTTATTATCTGCGTTATTCTTGCGGCGATTATCGTGTACGCAATTATCAGCTATAAAAAGAAACTTACACGCGGCTGCTGCGGCGGAGAAACGGACGCTGTAGAAAAAATAAAGCCCGCCGATGAGGACGCATCGCACTATCCTTACAAATATGCGCTTGTAATAGAAGGAATGACATGTAAAAATTGCTCGCAGCGCATTGTGAATGCCTTTAATAAAGAAGAAGGCTTTTACGCGCTTTCCGCTAACTTTAAGAAGGGCACGGCGGAAGTGCTTAGCAAGGCAGAGGCGGAAGAGGCTGACTTCCGAAGTATTGTAGCAAGGGCGGGTTATACGCTTGAAAGCGCTTCCCGATCATAAAAGCTTGCGCCGCAGTTTTTCGTCAAAGGAATGCAGGAAAGAATGAGGACATTAAGGCTAATTTTCCCGCAGTGGCAAGGCGCGGACATTGCCCGCTGGGTGCCGGAAGTGCAAAACCCTGCCGACAGCGCGCGCGGGTATGCGCTAGGCGCGCAGCTTCTTGACTTTTTGGCGCCTAAAAACCCTGCGCACAAGACGCTAACCGTGCCTGTTTCTATGGACATAGCAGCTGACGGCTCTCGCGTCAAAAGCGCGGGCGGCGTGCTAGACAGAAACGCGCTTTTGTTGCAGGCGCGGGCGGCGCTTGCCATTCTTGACGCGGAAAGCCCCGACCGCGCAATAACGCTTGGCGGGGAGTGCTCGGTGAGCGTGCCCGTATTCACTTGGATGGAAAAGAAGTACGGGAACACCGCCGTCATTTGGATTGACGCGCACCCCGACATAACCTTGCCCGGCGACCCGTATTGCGGCTATCACGCTATGGCCCTTGCAGCCTGCGCCGGCAAGGGCGATCAGCTTCTTTTGGGCGAGCTTCCCGCCACCATTCCAGCGGAACGGATGCTCATTGCAGGACTTCGCGACTGGGAGCGCGATGAAATTAAGGCGCGGCAAAGGGAAATGGGCATTCTTCACATTGCGCCTGAAGATTTGCGAAAATCGAGCGCTGCGATACTCGAATGGCTTGAGGAGACGGGTGCGGAGCGCGTTTCAATTCACTTTGACCTTGACGCGCTTGATCCAGCGGAAATTGTGCTTGCGGCTGGCTGGGCTTCCGATGGTCTTAAAATGGCTGAAGCCGCGCGGCTCATTAACGACATTTCCGCTGCAAAAGAGGTTTGCGCGCTTACGATTGCAGAGCCCATGCCCCGCGCGGCAATTAACCTAAAGGCCATGCTTAACGGAATAGCGCTGTTCAAGGAGTGAAAGGTTGCAGACTTGCCCATTCCATGCCCGCTAAACTATTGACAACACAACCGTTTATGGTTATACTATCATCGATCGGGAAATGCCTCCCCGTGCGGACTGCTTGGCTTGCAGGCGTTCTGCATGGCGGGGCCATTGAGTCCGCTAATCCAGAGGCGAGTGGCCACAGCCTGCGGATTCTGCCCGGCCAGCCCAAAAGCGCCCTTTATTGGGTGCTTTTTTTATACATTGTGTGCTTTCTTTGTCTTTGAGAAGCAGAAGGCTGCAAGCGAATCGTCCGCCTGAAAATAA
>CAZDXD010000278.1:0-1664 GCA_964509415.1 uncultured Treponemataceae bacterium | reverse complement strand
TTTTCGGCTCATACGACTGGGGCGACGGGCAGTGGATGCGCGACTGGGAAGACCGCTGCCGCGCGGCAGGCGCTGTCCTCTTTCAGGATAAGGGGCTCATCATCCATCTTACGCCGGACGATGAAGGCATTGCCGCCTGCAAGAAATTCGGCGCGGAAGCTGTAGAATGACAATCCGCGCGGGTTAACTGAATTTGCAAGCCAAAAGTCCATAGCGACATCCTCCGAGGGCGGGAAATACCTGGATTTCCCGCCCTCATTTTTTTTATCGCAAGGGGATTTGCCTCTACACCGAAAAGCTGGCATAATCTGCGCTCAAGGCTAGGCGCAGGAGCAAAAAGAATGGAAAAAAGAATTAAGACGGCGGGCATTATCGGCATGGGTCGCTTTGGCAGCTTCTGGGCAAAGTTTCTATCCCAAGACTTTGAGGTGGCGGGCTTTTCGCGTAGCATAAAGGAAAGCGCCGTATGCCCCCTGCTCCCGCTTGAAGAGGTATGCTCGATGCAAACGGTTTTTCTCTGCGTGCCAATCCGCGCCATGCCGGAAACCCTAGAGAAAATCGCCCCACTCATCGCGCCAAGCACATTAGTGGCAGACACTTGCTCCGTCAAGGTTTTACCCGAACACTGGATGCTTGAAAAACTTTCGCCTGAAACAAAGATACTCGCCACTCACCCCATGTTCGGTCCTGAATCCGCCAAGTTCGGGCTTGACGGCCTTCCTATTGTGCTTTCCCGCACGCGCCTCCCTGAAGATGAGTTCGGCTTCTGGAAGAGCTACTTTAAGGGAAGAAACCTTTCCGTCATCGAAATGACAGCCGAAGAACACGACAGGGAGGCGGCAAAAACGCAGGCGCTTACGCACATGGTCGGACGTGTTTTAAGCAGGCTTGGCGTTAAAGACTCACCCATAGGCACGCTTTGGTACCAGCGGCTTGTCTCGATATGCCGGCAGGTAGACAAGGACTCGGCAGAGCTTTTCAGCGATATGCAACACCTTAACCCCTTTGCAGCCCAAGTGCGCAGGGAGTTTGACAGGGTGTGGCAGGAAACTTCCGCCGAGCTTGAGCAAGATCTGCCGGGCGTTTAGAGCCTAAGCGTGCGGCAGATGCGCCCGCCCGCCGCACTAGAACCTAAGCTCTAAATTCTCAGCTCTAAGATCTGATTCCGCTTCGTCAAGAGTGTAGGTTTTAGGGTTAGCGCAATATTCCTCGAAAGCCCGCTTATAGTCCTCCAAGTCGTATTCGTCCTCAATGCGCTCTAGCACTATGCGGCGTATAAGATCAGGAACGGCAATGCCTTGCACCTCAGCGGCGCTCTTTATAAGAATGAGCTCCTGCTCGTTGAAATCAACAGCAATCATCACCTTTCCTCCGACTTATTAGGATAATGGCAGAATAATGCGATGGGAAAAAGCTGTCAATGCTGGGTTAGCCGACAGCTCATAGCTATGATAGCAAGGTCAAAAGCCCCCAAAACGCCCGCCTTTAGCAATTTGCCGCAATGCGTGCTACTACATAGTACAAACTTGAACAGACAAAGGCGTCAAGCCTGCAAGCCTTCTGTCGCTAACGCGCCATCGGCTCGCAGGTCAACCATGTTTGCCCCAAAAGATACTGTCAATAATCTTTCGCAAATTTTTTTGCAAGCCTCATTAGAACAAAAC
>CAZDXD010000277.1:0-1688 GCA_964509415.1 uncultured Treponemataceae bacterium | reverse complement strand
ACGCCAAGGACGCCTACGACATTGAGTACGAGTTTCCGATGGGCTTTAGCGAGCTTGAAGGCATACACAACCGCACCGACTATGACCTCACGCGGCACACGGAGTATTCCGGCAAGGATATGCAGTACATTGACCAGGACAACGGCGCGCAAAAGTACACGCCTTACATAATAGAAACCTCCGCAGGTCTTACCCGCAACGTGCTGATGTTCCTCTGCGACGCCTACGAGGAGGAGAACATCGCGCCCGAAGGCGAGGCGGAGGACTGGCGCACGGTGCTGCACTTTCACCCGGCAATCGCGCCTGTAACCGTCGCGGTGCTGCCTTTGATGAAAAAGGACGGGCTTGCCGAGCTTGCCCGCGACATTCAGGCTGAGCTAAAGGAAGACTTTGCCACAGACTACGACCAGTCGGGCGCGATTGGCAAGCGCTACCGCAGGCAGGACGAGGCGGGCACGCCCTTCTGCGTCACCGTCGACTACCAGACAAAGGAGGACGGCACCGTCACCTTGAGATTCCGCGATTCTATGGAGCAGGTGCGCATTCCGCGAGAGGAGATTGCTTCAAGGATAAGGGCGGAGACGAAGGCGTATGTGAGGAAGAGCTGATTCAGTTAAGAGTTAAAAGTTTAGAGTTGACAGCGTTGGGGGTAAAGCAAGGAGAGCTCCGCTTGCGCAATCGCGGGGCTATTTGCTCGTGTTCTAGAGCTGTCAATTACAAGTTAAGCATTGAATATATAATATAATGGAAGATAAGGAGCGTTTTTATGAAAAACCGCATCTTGCCATTGTTGCCGTTCCTCATTGCGGCATTACTGCTGGTAATGCCATATGTTTATGCCCAAGGCAGCGATTTGATGGATGCCGTAAGGTATAACAACATAAGCAGAGTGAAGCGCCTTCTTGAAAGCGGCGCGGACATTGATTTTCAGGACGCGGAAGGCAAAACGCCGCTTATGGCCGCGGCAGAAGAAGGCGATGAAGAAATCGTCAAGCTGCTCCTTGACGCGGGGGCTGGCGTCAATGTAAGGGATCGGAATAGAAAAACCGCGCTGATGTGGGCAGCACAGAAAGGTCACGCGGAAGCGGTGATGCTGCTTTTGGCAGGCGGTGCAAGGCCTGACATTCAGCAAAAAGATGGCGCGACGGCGCTGATGCAGGCGGCTTCTAAAGGTCATACGGAGTGCGTCCA
Organism: uncultured Treponemataceae bacterium; assembly: GCA_964509415.1. GTDB lineage: Bacteria > Spirochaetota > Spirochaetia > Treponematales > Treponemataceae > Avitreponema. The sequence continues at coordinate 497 of CAZDXD010000277.1, read as the reverse complement.
GTTGCTTTTGACGGCAGGCGCGGCTTCTAATGTCCAAACTACAGACGGCGCAACGGCGCTGATGCATGCTGCAGAGGAAGGATATGCGGAAATTGTAAAGATACTCATTGATGCAGGGGCGACCCTCGGCATTCAAGATGAACATGGCTGCACAGCACTGTCTTTAGCCATGCAAAATGGTCACACAGCCATCGCGAATATGCTGCGGGATGCGGGGGCGAGGTGAAGTTAGCTGGTAGCCTTCAGCCAACAGCTATCAGCGTTAGGGCAAAGCAAGTAGCGGCGCACGGGCGGGGCGGGAAGCGGACGCGCTTTAGGAGGCTTTTGTGCAAAATTCATCTTTTCGCAACAAAGCGAGCTTCGGCAAGAGAATGGAATACAAGATTATCGGCGATATGCTGATGGAAGGACTGGATTGCTATGTGCCCCTAGTAGACGACCACGGCGTTGACTGCGTTGTAAAGAAAGCTTGCGGGACGTTTATAGAAATACAGATT
>CAZDXD010000276.1:0-1694 GCA_964509415.1 uncultured Treponemataceae bacterium | reverse complement strand
CCCACATGATAGCTATAGCCGAGTTTTTCGGCAGCTTCTACCGCCTTGGAAAGAAGGGAATAATTTGCGCAGGGGGCGAAGTGCCTGAAACCAAAGCGATGGAATGCCATGCCGGAATCAGAAGAAGCTGTCATTGCGATTATAATGTCGCGCAGCTTGACTTCCGGCTGCATTCCGCCGCAGGTGCCGACACGAATAGCTTTCTGCACGCCGTAGAACCTGAAAAGCTCATTTACATAAATGGAAATAGACGGCTGCCCCATTCCAGTCCCCTGAACGGAAACGCGCTTTCCCTTGTATGTGCCTGTAAAGCCGTACATGCCGCGAATCTCGCTGTAGCATTCGGCGTTTTCAAGGTAAGTTTCAGCAATAAACTTTGCACGCAAGGGATCGCCTGGCAATAGGACAGATTCCGCAATCTGCCCCTCTTTTGCAGCAATGTGTGTACTCATGCCTTCATTATCGACACTATCTGGCTTGAATATATGCATAAACGTTGAACCGCCTTGACAAAAAGCCCGTAAAAAGCCATTCTTGTGCGGTAATGCAGGACTCTGTTTTTGAAAACGATGTATCAATACCGCAGTCAATTAAAAAGGCGGCACTGGAATCTCTTCCTGCTTTTGTGCAATCCGCAGACATTGCAACTATGTGCGAATGCGCTCTTCAGATTGCGGAAGCCTTCGGCGCGGAGCCTGACTTTGCCGCGCTTTTCGAAGAAAAGACGGAACACCGCAATATGCGCGAAAAATCGACTGTGCAGAGTTTCCGCAAAAACATAGAGCTTCTTGTGCAGAAAACATGGGTTGAAAAAGCGGACGAAGCCATGAAAGAGGAGGTTCTCGCTGCAATCGATGTTCTCTGCGAAAACCTTGCTGAACAAAAATACTGCCGCGTTTTGCAGGACTTGCTTCCTGTTTTGAAAGACGTGGTTTATCTGCTTTTCGGGCAGGCTTCCAAAGAGGAAAGTTTTCTTGAATACGCCGTGCGCGTTGACCCTGATTTTGGCTTTTTCTGCTTCTACATAAACAGCCTGCACAGCGCGAAAGACTGGCCTGCGGAAAAATGCCGCGCGGCTGTGCTTTTGGGGCTTTGTTTCCTTGCAAACTTTTAGCGATGAACCTAGAATCACTTTGCAAATCCCTCCGTGCGGCATCGGTAAGGCTTGCGGGGGAAAATGCTGAAAAAAAGAACGCAGCTCTTTTGGGGGCGGCGGAAGCGCTTGATGCCTGTCGCAGTGAAATCCTTGCGGCAAACACCGAAGATGTTCGAAAGGCGCGCGAAAGGGGAATGCGGGAAGCCCTTATTGCCCGCCTTGAAATCACTGAAAAATCTTTAGACGATATTATCACCTCCGTGCAGGCCCTTGCCGCGCAAAAAGACCCTATAGGCGAGGTTGCGGGAGGCTGGACTCTTCCTAACGGCCTTGAAATAAAGCGCGTGCGCGTGCCTTTAGGCGTGGTTTCCGTGATTTATGAGTCACGGCCTAATGTTACAGCCGATGTTTTCGCTCTTGCCTATAAAAGCTCAAACGCGGTTCTTCTTCGTGGAAGCTCTTCCGCGATCATGTCAAACCGCGCGATTGTTTCGGCAATCAAAAATGGCTTAAAAAGCGCTAATGGAGAGCCTGACGCTGTTGCCCTTTCAGAGCCTGAAGGCGGCTCTCATGCCGATGTTGACTGGATTTTGAATGC
>CAZDXD010000275.1:0-1713 GCA_964509415.1 uncultured Treponemataceae bacterium | reverse complement strand
ATCATCATGTAAAAAACCCAAAGGCACATATCTTCGGTTTTCTGATGATACTCTCGGAATAACCACATAATTGGAGGGATTGTTCGTTTCACGAAACAAATGCGGGGTTTCTGCCAATTTTCTTGTGCCAGCAAAGGAGCTTTGCTCTCTCATCTCCTTGACTTTTTTTATTCGCTCCATAACTAATGGCATTCCCCTTAATTCCTTTGGCGAAGCTCCCACAAGCCAAAGGCAATATCTGTCTAGTCCTTGAATGTATTCCTTTGCGCCAATAAGTTTCTTTATATAATTCTTTGCTTTAGGCTCTTTCTTTATAAAAGCATCGTAGTCTTCCGCCTCTATAATCAAGTGCCCGCCGTCTGTTGGCTGGTTTCCTCTTGAGCATGGCGGCACGTCGCAAAGCGGGTTCTTTCGCCTTTCAATGTAAATATTCGGAGCGTCCAAAAGGTAGCCGTTGATGTTGCTTGCCTGCACTGCGCGATCATTGGAATAGATGGCTTTAGGCTTTTCATTAGGAGCGACGCTAAAGCCCACAACGACGCAATGCACAGCCGCCTTCTCTGTAGACTCGCTGTCCCACTTGAACGTGCGGTGCGCAAAGTCAATGTGCAAGCCTTTTTCCATTAGAGGCTTCCAAAGGATTGCCACTTGCTCCCCTTGAGTTATGCTGTTTGTAGAAACAAACGCCGCGCGGATAGGCGCTCCCGTCGCCATCATGTCGGTCGCCTTGCAATACCAGCCGCTGACATAATCCAAGAGCCCTGCCTTGCTGTCATCTCCGAACAAGTCAAACAATTCCTGCTTTTGCCTTTTTGAAACATTATTTGCCCCCACAAAGGGCGGGTTGCCCATAATGTAGTTGAGCTTAGCTTTGGGGATTACTCCCTCCCAGTCCATGCGCAGCGCGTTGCCTTCTGCGATGTTGGCGTAAGTCTTTAGCGGCAAGAAGTCGAGGCTCAGCTGGACCACGTCCTCTGTCTCTTTTAGCATTTGGCTTTCGGCAATCCAGAGGGCGGTTTTGGCAACCGTTACGGCAAAGTCGTTAATCTCAATTCCGTAAAACTGCCCTATTGAAACCTTGATGGGATTAGCCCCCTCCAAGTCGCCGAATGCGATTTGCCCTCTCTGCAATATGGAAAGAACTTCGTTTTCCAGCCTGCGCAGCGAAAGATAGGTTTCCGTAAGAAAGTTGCCCGACCCGCAAGCCGGGTCAAGGAAGGTTAAGCCGCCTAACTTTTCTTGAAACTCCACAAGCCGCCTGTTGCGGGTCTTTGGCCCGGCTAGGGCTTTAATCTCCTCAAGCTCCGCTCGCAGGTCATCAAGGAAGAGCGGGTCGATCACCTTGTGGATGTTCTCTATTGACGTGTAGTGCATCCCCCCGCTTCTGCGGGTTTCAGGGTTGAGCGTGCTTTCAAAGACAGCACCGAATATGGTGGGGCTAATCTGTGCCCAGTTGAAGGGCTCCGCCGCCCGCCGCAAAAGAAGATTAACGATTTCCTCATTTAAGCGCGGGATTTCGATATGCTCGTCGGCAAAGAGCCCGCCGTTCACGTAGGGGAAGGCGAGGAGACTTGCGCTTTCGTATGGGTCGCGATCTTCGGGCTTAGTATCTAAAACAAGAAAAAGGTCGATTAGCGCTTTGCGGGCATCCTCCAAGTTGCGGTTGGACAAGTAGTCATGGAACATCGCCCTGCCGCCAAACACGCCCGCGTC
>CAZDXD010000274.1:0-1714 GCA_964509415.1 uncultured Treponemataceae bacterium | reverse complement strand
AGGCTTTTTATTTGGGGGATTTATAGTATACTGTTGCGCAGGCTGTTTCTTTATGAATGAGAAGGATTTTTTGATGACAAAGAAAAAGTTTGCCGCCATCGCGGCGCTCTCTTGCATTGTGATATGCCTTTCGCTCTCCCTGCTTTCGTGCGGAGGCAAGACGGATTCATCTTCTAAGGATTCTAGCCTTCCTACCGTGCGCCTTCTTACCAATGCTTCGGGCATTGACGACAAGTCGTTCTATACGGCCGCTTGGCGCGGAATTGTCCAATTTTACGGCGACACGCTCGAAGGAACGGAGCATCGCGGAAGCCACTACGATGTGATACCTGTCCAGACGCAGGATATGTACATTCCGAACTTGAGGCAGGCTGCGGATGAAGGCTATGACATCATTATAATACCAGGCGTCAGCTTTGCCGCCGCGCTAAACCAGCTTGCCCCGCAGTATCCTGACCAAAAGTTCGCGATTATCGATATTGACAACGTTATTCATCCCAATGTAGTTAGCTTTGTCTATTCTGAGGAGGAAGGCTCCTACCTTGTGGGCGTTGCCGCCGCGCTGCAGGCTATTGAGGACGGCATTGAAAACCCGCGCTTTGGCTTTATAGGGGGCATTCCAGGCGCTACAATCACCAAGTTCGAAATGGGCTACGTTCAGGGAATACGCTCTGTCTTGCCCGATGCCGAGATTGTTGACTACTACGCCAACAGCTGGGACACTCCTGAGCCTGCAAAGGCTACCGCCAAGGCTTGGTACGACAGCGGCGTTTACTGCATTTTCTCCGCCGCAAGCGCCACCGGAAACGGCACAATCGATCAGGCAAAGGAATGCCGCATGGCGGGGCTTAATGTGTGGGCTATCGGCGTTGATAGCGACCAGTACGAGGACGGCATTTACGAGGGGGGAAGAGAGTGCTGTGCTCACATCCATGATAAAGCGCGTTGAAAACTCAATAATTAAGGCGCTCGCTGACATAGAGAGAGGCACTTTTGCCGGCGGCGTTATAAGAATGTCTTTGGTGGACGGCGGCGTTGACTATTCCAAGGCGAACCCCGCACTTTCGCCCTCCGTCATTGCCGAAGTTGACCGCATAAAGGAAGAGATTATCAAAGACAATATCCGCATTTACACCACATACAGGGATGCCCTTTCCGCAGGCATTGCACCGGCGGGGCTTTCTGCACTTGACGACTAATTGCGCTTTCCCTAACCGCCCCATTGACTGGGGCGATTAACCCGATTTTTTTCAACAATAGAGATACCAATCTGGAGCAGATGGGAGGCGCGTTTCTTGCGGAATGCATTGCGCCGCTCTCGCCACCTTCCGTTTGCGATTATTTCAAATTCTCATCTTGTAATATTGCCGCTATTAGTGTAAGGTTAAGGGGGGCGCGGGTATTTTTTTTAAGCCTTTTAAGCGCGGTGGGATAAAATGAGCGATTGGATTCTTGTTGTTGACGACGACGCGTCAAACCTCAAAATGGCAATGCGCATACTCAACGCGGAGGGTATGCGAACAAGCTGCGTAAAGTCGGGGGAAGAAGCCGTTGAGTTTTTGCAAGCCAACAAGCCCGACCTAATTCTTCTTGACATTCATATGCCGGGCATGAACGGCTTTCAGACAGCCGCCGCGGTGCGTGGAAATAGCGAGACAACCGGCATTCCGATAGTGTTTCTTACTGCGGACGAGGACAACGAAACCGAAATAAG
>CAZDXD010000273.1:0-1715 GCA_964509415.1 uncultured Treponemataceae bacterium | reverse complement strand
AAGTATGGCGTTGACTTTCCGCTTGAGGAAGTGCCAAAGGAGCTAGAAGAAAGCGGCGCTAAAGACGGCTTGCTCAAGCGAATAGCGAGGAAGTTTAAGGGCTGAAGCAGCTATTAGCTTCAAACTAGCCCCGAAATGTCGGGCCGCCAAATAAGCCCTCGCGGTATCTCGCTCTGCCGCAAAAAGATGCACATATACCAAGGCAAGTAGAGGATGCCGCTTTGCGCGCGTTCCACATTGCCGCCGCAAAGCACGTAACTTTCCTTAAAAGCCCATTCCTTTACAGCCATTACGTTATCGAGCGCCTTGTGCCGCTTGTAGTCGGCGCCGGACTTTACTTCTATAAGATTAACGCCCGTGCCGTTTTGAATTACAAAGTCAACCTCGCCGCGGCTTACAGAATCGTAATAAAAAAGCGAAAAGCCGCCCGAGCTAAGCTGTTGCGCTATCGCGTTCTCTAGAATGCTGCCCATGTTGACGCTGGCGTCTCCATTCAAAAGATCAAACTGAATGTTGTCCATGCAAGCCGCGCACAAAAGCCCCACATCGCACATAAAGAGCTTAAAGAGGCTATGCTTTTCGTTTAGCTTGAGCGGCGCGCGCGGCTCCGCGACATTGTAGCAAGGCAGGGCAACGCCCGCATCCTCTAGCCACTTAAAGCAACTTTCGTAGCGGGCAAAGCGCGCGTTTTTGTCAATCGAGTTGACGTAAAAGCGCCTGTTCTTGTCGTTTAGCTGCGCAGGTATCGCGTCAAACACCGCGCGTATCTTTACCTTCTCGCTTCCCTCCGCATACTGCGAAATGTCAAGGCGGTATTGCTCCAAAATGTCGCGCTGGTTTTCGATAACTCTCCCAATGTCGTAGGTTTCCACAAAGGTTTGCACAACCTGCGGCATTCCCCCAACAACAATATAGATGTAAAAGAGCTTTTTTATCGCCTCGTGCACGGCGGCACGCACTTCTTGCCTCGAAGAAAAGCACTCGCGCAGGTAGTCAATGGTCGAGCTTTGCACGCCGTTAGCCCACATAAACTCCTCAAAGTCCATCGGATACATCCTATAAAGCTCTTCAAAGCCTACGGGGTAAGAGCGCGGCTCTTTATGGCGCACGCCTAACATCGAGCCCGACTCGATGTAGTCAAAGCGGCCGTCCTCAACAAGAAACTTGATTGCGGCGCGGGCGTCGGGGCACGCTTGTATTTCGTCAAAGAAGATTAACGTGCTGCCCGGCACAAGAGGCGCGCGGATGTAGGCTGTAAGGTTTGTGATGAGCGTGTTAGCGTCAAGGCTGCCTGCAAAAATCCTTGCGGCCGCCTTGTCTGTAATAAAGTTAAGCTCTGCAAAATGCTCGTAACTCGCCTTGGCAAACTCCCTCACAAGCGTTGTCTTTCCCGTCTGCCTCGCCCCCATTATGCAGAGAGCCTTCTTTTTGCCTTGCGCTTTCCACGAGGCAAGCTTCTCCTCCGCCTTTCGCCTTAGCATGATTTCCCCATTCTTATAGGCCACCTTAGCTCTTAGCTCTAAATTTTATTGCAACATAATTTATAACATAATTTGCAACATAATATTAGTGATTTTAGGACGATTTGTAACATAATTTGAGAATAGCCGGCAGTTTTCAGTTTATAGGGTGGAGCAAGGGGTGGTGAGTGACTCAGTGACTCAGAGATTCAGCGCGAGGGCGAGCGCCCCGCGTATTGTGGAATATGTGCGAGA
>CAZDXD010000272.1:0-1719 GCA_964509415.1 uncultured Treponemataceae bacterium | reverse complement strand
TCCGCCTTGCCCGGCCCTTCAACGCGCATTTCGCAAGCCTTGTAGACATCGCCGTAAGCGTGCCTCCCGATAACTGGCGGCGTTTTCCAGCAAGAAACCGAAGGCTTTATGTTAGAAACGAGAATTGGCTTCCTGAAAACCGTGCCATCAAGCTCCGCGCGTATTATCCCGTTGGGGCTCGGTGTAAGGCGTTTCAATTTGTACTCTTCCACGCGCGCCGCATTGGAGGTAATCGTAGCGCACTTTACGCCGACTTTAAGCCGCTTTATCGCGGCGGCGGCTTCGTAGGTAACAGCGTCATTGCTCTCGTCGCGCTCCTTCAACCCAAGGTCGAAGTATTCGGTTTTAAGGTCCACGAAAGGCAAAAGGAGTTTTTCCTTTATAACCGCCCAGAGAACCCTTGTCATCTCGTCGCCGTCAAGCTCCGCGACGGCATTTTTCATCTGTATTTTTGCCATTGTATCCTCGTCTTTTTTTTGGGGAGAGATTGCCTGCAAGCAAAGAATACCTTATGCAGGCTTTTTTTTCAATTCTTACGGGGAGTGTCTTGAGCGGTCAGGAGTTAATTCAAACTTCCTCTAGGCTCTGTCAGCTAATTTGCTTTTCTCTCCTATCCTGTGTATAATGGTACGTGGAGGCTGCAGTCATGAAAATTCTTGTAATAGGCGGTGCCGGGTACATTGGCAGCCACGTTGTAAAGGCGTGCCTTAAAGCCGGGCACGCTGTTACGGTTTTTGACAACCTTTCTTCAGGACTTCTCGTTAATCTTTTTGATAGCGCAGGCTTTATCCCCGGCGACATACGCCACCCCGATGACCTTGACCGCGCCTTTGCAGAAGGCTTTGACGCTTGCGTCCATCTTGCGGCGTTCAAGGCAGTGGGGGAGTCGATGGTGAGCCCCGAAAAGTATTCCGTAAACAACATATCGGGCACAATCAACATTCTGAACGCGATGTGCGCGCACGGTTGCCGCTGCATTGCCTTTTCCTCATCGGCGGCTGTGTTTGGCTCGCCGCAGTATCTCCCGATAGACGAAAAGCACCCGCTTAACCCCGAAAGCTACTACGGCTTTACCAAACTTGAAATAGAGCGTTTTTTAGGCTGGTATGAGCGGCTTAAAGGCATAAGGTTTGCGGCGCTGCGCTACTTTAACGCGGCGGGCTATGACCCCGAAGGAGAGATTACAGGCCTTGAGCGCAACCCGCAAAACCTTCTTCCCATTACAATGGAAGCGGCGATGGGTTGGCGCAAGGAGCTTCAAATCTTTGGGCAGGACTACGACACGCGCGACGGCACATGCATTCGCGACTATGTGCATGTCTCAGACCTCGCGGAGGCGCACGTCAACGCTCTTTTCTATATTAGCCGCGAGGACAAAAGCCTTACCGTCAACTTAGGAAGCGAGACGGGCATTTCCGTTACGGAAATGACGGAAGCTGCGCGCCGCGTTACTGGCGTGGAAATCCCCGCGCGTTATGTTGGAAGAAGAGCGGGGGATGCCTCAACGCTTTGCGCCACTTCAGCGCTCGCGCGGGAGCTTATTGGCTGGTCGCCCAAGTACTCCGATGTTGACACGCTAATCGCCTCAACGTGGGCTGTTTATCAAAAATACGAGAGGAACCCCTATGCTTGACCCTTCTTTATCTGATGTTTTCCGCTGGCTAGAAAAGCGCCGCTCCCTTGCCTTTGAGCTTGAAGCCCTTCTTACCTCGCACCCCG
>CAZDXD010000271.1:0-1724 GCA_964509415.1 uncultured Treponemataceae bacterium | reverse complement strand
GAATAAGCCCGATGTAGTAGAAAAAATAGTGGGGAATATCTCCGATATACTCGAATCGGCAGGAAAGGCGCAAGGCTAGAAGCCGCAGGCAACGGGCACCGCGCTCCTTCCTCTACTCCTACCGAACACGCCATACGCCGCCTGAAAGCTCCATTCCGTATTCCTTCTCAAGAAGGGCAAAAAGCCCTTTTTTAAGCTCAACAGAAAGCCTGTAAAGCGGCGTTTCTGCAAAGCCGGGCACGGCGGCAAAGCTTTCAGGGAGGCTCGCAAGGAGGTTTTCAAGCAGCATTTTTGCCGCGATAAAGCGCTTTTCTTTCTTTACGGCAAAAAAGAGCGGCTTTTCCAAAAGCCCGATAATCTCCCAAGTAAGCTGCTCCGCCTGCGCGTATTTCCCCGCGTCCTTGTCTTGGTCTGTTATCCTCAAAGGAAGCCTGTAGGGAATCGCGTCAAGTTCTGGGACAAGGCGCTCCAAGTCAAAAAGACCGATTGCGCAGTTAAAAAGAAGCTTTTTGCCGCTTTGCTCAAAGGAGAGCATTTGCTCACGCGTTACGGCAGGGCCGATGTCCGCGCAGGTAATTTTCCCCGAATCCGTAATCACCAGAAGGCCGCCTTTCACATCGAGAGGCGTTTTGAACGATGTTTCAAAGGCGGCTTCTTGCCCGGAAAGGGCGAAAACGGCGAGAGAAATGGGGTCAACGGTATAGCCAAGGTTATCGATGTTCCCAAGCCAGGCATAGCGCACGCCGCGCTCTTTTAGCTTTCTGTAAACAGGGGCGAGAATCGCGAAGTTCTGCCCGTGCCCGCCGGGAAGGGCAAGCCCGCGGTCAGCTTCCACGTAGGCTCTGTCAAAAATCCTGCGTGGGCTTCCTTCGGAGGAATGCGTTAAAGCCGCCATCATTTTTTGCGTTTCGCTGTACATTTCGATAGGCGGGCAGCCCATTTTTTTGGCGGGAGCAAGAAATGCGGGATCGGCGGCGCAGCTTTCAATAAGCTTATCGATTTCAGCGTCTGTCTTTACGCTAGTCATCTGGAATGCGGGAAGAATCACGGACGGGAGCTTTCCGAAGGATTTAACGTAATCAGCCTTGCGCTCAAGAAGCATGCGCATTTTCAAAAAGAGAAAGCTCAATCCGGGAGAGCCGTCTGGATTAAAGTAGGCAGGAGTTACTCCCTTTGCCTTGCCCTTGCAGTTTTCGGCTTGGGAGGCAAACTTTTCGCTAAAAACACTAAAAATTTCAGGACAAAGAGATGAGTTTTTTTTGCTGTCAACGTAGCTTGTAGCGGAACCGCCGTTAAGGAGTCCAAACGCGGCTTTGGGGTACAGCGCTACTCCTATTTTCTCAAGCGCGGATGCGGAAAACACGAAAGAGTCCCCATTTTCCCCTTCCGCAATATCATCGGGGCTAAAGGGAAGCTCAAGCGAATTGAACGCCTCCTTTGCCCGCTCTTTTGGCACAGAAAACGTCTTTAGCGAAGTGAGGTCAACAATGTCAGGATGGTCTAGGGAAGGAATGCCTGCAATTTTTATGGAATCATTGCTTTTGAATTTTCCGCTATTAAGGTCTTCAAGGAATTTAAGCATAATGGCAATGTCAACGCCTTCAGAGGCAAGCTGCCTTGCAAGCCGCTCTGAAATTTGTATGCCCTGCATAAAATCCCCCTAAAAACAATGCTTAAAGCTAAATCCGTAAGACTAATTTTATCCGATTTTGGGAAATATTCAA
>CAZDXD010000270.1:0-1737 GCA_964509415.1 uncultured Treponemataceae bacterium | reverse complement strand
CCGGTAACTGCCTGCTCGCCCACTTCGACAACGTCATACAGCGCGCAGGAGTCGAGCCCTTCGGCATAGACAATCGGTCCGGATATCCTTGTTATTCTGCCTTCAATGCTTTCTGTTACATTAACGCTCACAACGACGCTCCTCCGTCAAAACCGCCGCTTGCAGAAAACACTTCTTTTCCCAAAAGCTTTTCAGCAAGCTCCTGCCTGTGGCTTTGCAAAAGCTCATGCTTTAGCTCATCGCAAGTAACCCTGCAAAAAACCGTGCCGTCTTCGCTGCAAACAGTAAAGCCTTCCGAAATTTTAAGCCTTCCAGCTTCCGATTCGCTCATTTCCTCAATGGAAAGCGCCGCGTCTTTGCCCAAGACAGAAGAAGCGAGTTCCGAAACGTCTTTTTTGGAAAACCCCCTGCTTAGAATATCAAAGCGCTTTCCAGTCAAGACAACGGAGTATTTTTCCAAGAGGCTGCGCAAAGCAAAAAGCTTCTTTTTTGCGTCCGCGTCAGCAAACCAGCTGTCCAGCGCTTCGCGCACGGAATTGTCAATAAAAGAAATCAGGCGGCGCTGTTTTTCAAGCGGCATCGACACTTGAGAATCTCTTTTATAATCAGCGAGCATTTGCTCATATTCAGCCTTTTTGCTGCGGCTTGTCTTTTCAAAATCTTCTGCTGCTTTGCGCTCAATTTCCTGACACTCGCTTTCAGCGGCTATCAGGATTTTTTCAGCCCTGCGCCTAGCGTCTTCATGAATCTCTTTGTCGAGAATTTCTGTTGAACGAAGTTCTTCCATAAAAAATAAAACCAACACGCCCGCATTGCGGCACGGGCAGGCCGTTACACACGAATCCCTATCGCCTCGCGAATTGCGTCAGTCAGGGACTTTCTGCCTTCAAGATGACCATGCAGTCCAGGGACTTCAACAATCAGAGGATAATCCGCCTTCATCTGCCATTCGAGCACCTCATCTTCAAGCATTGAAGCTACTTCTTCCGTTAAAATTAAAATTTTCGGAAGCTCTTCTTCAGAAGAAACGCCGCCTGCAAGCGGATTGCCCCGCCCTGTCATTCTGAAAAAAGCCTCTGCCGCTTCATCTTTGTTGCCGACAATTATGCCGTCAACGCCGACAAGCCTAAAGCCCAGAACGACAGCGCGTCCTCCGATTACGCAATATTTCACGTTTGTATTCTGCGGCTTAAAGAAGAATAATAAGAAGAGCCACCAGAAAGCCCCAAAGACAAATGCCTTCAGCCAAGCCGACAAAAGGCAGGGCTTTTCCGGAAAGCTCCGCGTTCTCGCTCATGGCGCCCATGGCGGCGGAACCAATGCGCCCGACAGCCATTCCACCGGCAATACAGGCAATGCCTACTGCTACAGCGGCGGCAAAATACTTCAATCCTGAAGTTACGCTCTGCCCGTCAGCACTTTGGGCAAAAACTCCGCAGACTGCTACGGCAAGGCAAATCAAAACCAAAACTGCTCTCTTCATTTGAAACTCCTCCTAATGAATCCAGTTTAATTGCTTTTATACTTAAAGCGGAAGGGTGTAAACTCCCGCCCCGTTTCCGTGAAAAACTTAGAAAAGAACTCGTAATATTGAAGCCTGACAACCTGAATGCAAACAATCAAGCCTTCAAGCACAATGATTATCGCGTTTCCGAAAATAGTAACCGCCAGCCCGCCTGCGCCGCCTACAAGGTTTGTCATTGTAAAGACAATGTAGCTCAACACGGCGTGCGAAAG
>CAZDXD010000269.1:0-1740 GCA_964509415.1 uncultured Treponemataceae bacterium | reverse complement strand
CCGCTAAGGTTAAACGGCACCATAATCTTATGCGTAAAGCTGCCTTCAGGCACCGTGCCGATTGTGTCGCCGGCTGTCACCACATCGCCGGGTTGCGCCACAGGCGTAAACTCCCACTTCTTTTCTGTAGGGAGCGGGTCAAGGTAAAGCCCCCTCTCCAGGAAGTACCCCGCCTTTTCCGCAAGATCAGGGAGCGGGTTTTGAAGCCCGTCATACACCTGCCCCAAAAGGCCTGGCCCCAGCTCTACAGAAAGAAGATCGCCTGAAAAGCTTACGTTGTCGCCCACAGCAATCCCCTTTGTAATTTCAAAAACCTGAAGCTGCGCCACAGAGCCGCGGATTCTAATGACTTCGCTTTTAAGCTGCTTGCCGCCGGTTTCAACAAAAGCGACTTCGTTGAGCGAAACGGTGCCGTCAAATTCAACGCTTACCATATTGCCGTTAGCGCCGACTACCTTTCCCTTCGTTCCAATCATATTCTATTCTCCAAAATCAGCCGTCAGAATCCCGAACATCGAGAATCGAATTGTAAATGCTCATGTATTCGGCCCTCCCCGCTTCAGCAGAAAAAGCGGAACTTCTCTCTCTTATTAAAAGCATAAGGGCGTACGCAAAAACCGCTTCGGAATCGTAAAAGTGCCCCGTGCCCAAGTCCCGCGCAAGAGAAAAGCGCACCTTGTCAAGATAAAGCTCAGCTTCCAGGGGGCTTTCCATGTCGGACGCGGCCTTTGCAGCGGCTACCGCGCTGTAATTCGCGGAAATAGCCTCCGAAGCAATGGCCGAATCAAGCCTCGCGCCGCCGGCTTGCGCGTCCCGCTTTAGCTTTGAAGCCCTCGCGCGGGCAAGAGAAAACCGCAAAGCCCGCTCATGGCCGTTCCAGCCGTCAACAACGGCAGAGCCCGTGCCCTTTCCCCCATCCTTTGGAGGCACAAGCGAAAGGGAGCGCAATGTCTTCAAGTCATCTGCGGAAAGAAAACGCTCCGCAAGGGAGAAAAAGTCTTTGTAGGAAATTGCGGGCGCGGCAGTATCGGACAAAGAGGGAAGCTGCGCCATCAGGTAATAATAGCCTGCCACGCCTCAAAGCTCCCTTGAGGCAGCCTTCATTAAATCTGCGACCTTTGGCGCAAGATAGGAGGAAAACAAGTCCGCGACCGCCTCCGCCGAAAAGTCATAGTAAGCGGAACCGTCTTTTTCCGCAATCCTAAAGCCGCCTTCAATTCCGCTTCCTGCGGAAATTTCAACGTTGCCTGTTATCTTCCCTTTAAGCTCGGAAAGGAAGAAAGACTCCACATCAGAAACCTTGTCGGCAGGGAGAAGCACTTCAAGCCCTGTTTCCCCTTTTTCAGAAGCCCATGCTTTAAGCATGTCTGGAAGCGCCGATTTAAGCACAGAAGCATCGAGCGCATTTGCGGTTTCAGCTTTTATAACAGCTTCAAGCTGCGCTTCAACGCCGTCCCTAAAAGAAATTAAAAGGTTTCGCGCCGCCTGCCTTATCGAATCTTCAGCAGCTTTCTTTTCGCGCTCCGCCGCTTCTTTCCCGTTTTTGACTAGGACATCGGCTTCTTTTTTTGCTTCGGCAACAATCGCGTTCGCCTTCTCTTGCGCCTCTTTTACAATCTCTTCAGCTTTAGCGGAAGCCGCGTCAACACCGTCTTTTTTTATTTTGTCTACAAGTTCTTGAAGTTGAATATCCACCGTTCACCTCTCACCTATTTTATACACCATTTCGGCTGATTGTTA
>CAZDXD010000268.1:0-1742 GCA_964509415.1 uncultured Treponemataceae bacterium | reverse complement strand
AAAGCATGATGAGAAGCGTTTCAACGCGGACAAAGGCTTCCGCCTGCATTGTAAAGGCGATCGTTATGCCCAAAAGCAACGTAATCAGGTTGGCAAGCGTGTTCTGCGCCGCATCCGAAAGCGAGTTTAGCACGCCGCATTCCCTAATAAGGTTGCCGAACATCAAAAAGCCAATAAGCGGGGCAGCCTCCGACGCGGTAAAGCCCGTTACAAGCGTTATTATAATAGGGAAGAGAATGCGCGCTGTTTGGGAAACCTCGCCCGGCTTGTAAGTCATTCTTATGCTGCGCTCCTTTTTGGTTGTAACGAGCTTGATTGCAGCAGGCTGAATAATCGGCACAAGCGCCATGTACGAGTACGCCGCCACCGTTACCGCGCCCAAGTATGGCGTTTGCAGGATTCTCGCAAAGAGGATAACGGTAGGCCCGTCCGCAGCTCCTATTATGCCTATTGCAGCCGCGTCCGTTAAGCTAAAGCCCGCGAGCACCGCAATGCAGAGCGTCGCGAAAATGCCCAAATGGGCCGCCGCGCCAAATAGGAACATTGTAGGCTTTGCAAGGAGCGGTCCAAAGTCAATCATAGCGCCTACGCCTATAAAAAGAAGAAGCGGCATAGCCTCCGCCGCGTCAATTCCCACATTAAAAAGCCACTCGACAATGCCCGCAACTTCGCCCGCGCCCTCGATTGTGTGGTTAATCACGCTTGAGTGCGGCATATTCACCAAAATCGCGCCAAAGCCCATCGGCAAGAGCAAGGCGGGCTCATAGTCTTTTTTAATTGCGAGGAAAATCAGAAGGCCGCCGATTGCAAACATTACAACCTGCTTCCAGCTTAGAGCAAGAAAGCCTTCCCACAGAAATTCCATTGAATACTCCTTTGCATAAAGAATGCAAGGATTGTACCTTAATACTCCTTTGCTGAAAAGGGGGTGCTCCCTTGCAAATTGCGGGACAGCAAGAAAAACAGCAGGAAAAAAAAAGTTTGCAAAAGATAACAATTTTTAGTAAATTAAGCTATATTGAAGAATATTAAAAGAAGGTGCAAAATGGCTTCTATGCAAACAGAAAAACGCAAGATTATTGATTTTCACGCGCATATTTACCCTGAAAAAATCGCGGAAAAGGCTGTAAAGGCAATCGGAAACTTTTACGACATAGACATGAGTAGCTACGGAACGGCAGGCTCCCTTGTGGAAAACGGCGACTGCATTGGCGTGGTGAAATACATTGTGCATTCCACCGCAACAAAGCCGCAGCAGGTTGTTTCGATTAATAATTACATAATCTCCGAAATTGCAGCCGAAAAGCGCTTTGTAGGATTCGGCACGCTTCACCCGGAATTTACAGAGACCGAAGCGGAAGTAAAGCGCATTCGGGAGGCGGGGCTTCACGGCATTAAGCTGCACCCTGACTTTCAAGCCTTTCAGGTTGATAGCCCCGTGATGGACCCGATTTACGACATTATCGCCCACTACAAAATGCCTGTGCTTTTTCATGCGGGCGACATTCGCTACGATTACTCCGGTCCGAAGCGAATTGCGCATGTGCTCGATAAGCACCCTGACTTGACGGTGATTGCCGCGCATTTCGGCGGATACACGCAGTGGGATGATGCTTATGAATACCTTGCAGGTCGCGACTTGTGGTTTGACACCTCAAGCACGTTGTGGAAACTTCCGGCAAAGGACGCGCTAAGGATTATCGGCAAGCACGGCTATGAGCGCTTTCTCTTTGGCTCTGACT
>CAZDXD010000267.1:0-1768 GCA_964509415.1 uncultured Treponemataceae bacterium | reverse complement strand
GCGCAAAAGCCAAGCGTCTTTGCGTACTCGTAGCCCGTCCAGAGCCCCCACTGGAGAATATAGCCCCTGCGCGGGAACACTGTGCCCGCGAGCTTCAAAAGCGGCACAACAGCCGCCATCCATAAGGAATAGAGTATCGCGATAACATAGAGGGCAAGCGGATGGAATGCGCCAAGCCAGTAACCGTAGGCGCAATAGCAGAGAACCCCGTAAGCCGCGCCCCACAAAAGCGAAAAGCCAAAGGAAACTCTTTTTATAAGGACAAAAAGCGGAACAAAGGCAAAATACGCTAAAAGCGGAAAGCCTTTAACCGAAAGCGGGTTGGGATGGGAAAGGGCAAAAAGCAAAACCGCGGAAACTAAAAGCAGGACATTGGCCGCAAAGCGGGAAAAAGAAAATCCTGCCGAAGCAGCCCCTTTACCCGTCCTTGCGTTCAGGCTTCCGCGGGGTTTCATTTTCCTTAAAGCGCCAAACAGCCTTTTTCAAGTCCCTGCCAGCGCGGAACACAACTACGGAATGCGCGCCGACTGAAACTTTTTCGCCTGTTTTGGGATTCCGCGCGGACTTCCTTCCGCGCCGCCGCCTTATTTCAAAGGTGCCGAAACCGCGAAGCTCGATTGTGCTTCCGCTCTCAAGGGATTCTCGCAAGCCGCTGATAAAAAGGTCAACAACTTCCTTTACAGTGCTAAGCCTGCACGAGCTGTTAGCGTAAATCCCTTCCACAAGGTCCATTTTTGTTGTTTTTTTTGCAGCTATAGCCATGGTTTACACGCCAAAAGAAAATTTAAGCGGAAAATGTCTTGTTATAAAGCCTCTGCATCCTGGATTTTTTGCGGGAAGCGGCATTCCTGTGAATAATGCCTTTTCTCGCCGCAACGTCGAGCTCGCTTGAAAGCTGGCGCAGGCGCTCGGCGGCTTCTTCCGGGTTTTTCGCCGCAACGCTTGCCACATACTTCTTCGCGCAGGTGCGCACGGAGCTTTTTACCGACTTGTTCCTCATTCTGCGGGCTTCGCTTTGCTTATGCCGCTTGGCGGCGGATGAGTTCCTGACTGGCAAGATAAAAATCCTCCATATTGAAGTCTGTTGATTCTAATCAGGGTCATTTTATACAATAAAGCCCGTATCTGTCAACTGGACAAGGAACATTATGCTCAATTTTGACAAAAAAGAAAAGGAATACCTGCTTTCGCTCCTAAAGGGCGAAAGCGAGAGCGCAATGGCAAAAAAGCTCATCGCGAGGATTGAGCGGTCGATGGCGGGCATAAAGCCCGCTTCCGCGAGGCGAAAGGGGCAGGATTGGCAAAAGGAATGCTGCCAAATGATAGCGGAAGCGACAGGCTCATCCTTTAACCCCGCTGACGACGCTTGCGAAATCCGCTCAAGGGAAAGCTCTAGAGCCGGAACCGACATAATACTCACCGGCAGGGCGGCGGAGCGCTTCCCCTGGAAAGTGGAATGCAAGAACGCAAAAGCCATTTCCCTCCCCGAATGGATTAGGCAAGCCGAAGCGAATAGCGGCGGGCAAAATGATTGGCTTTTGCTTGTTAAAAGCGAAACCCTGCCCTGCAAGAAAATCGCCGTAATGGACTTTGGCAAATTCGCCGAAATTACCGCGCGCCTAGTTGTCTAGTTGTCTAGTTGTCTAGTTGTCTAGTATACCATTCCCTAAATAGCAAGCCCTTTTTTCACTTCCTCCTAGCTGCTGAGAGCTGTGATGTGAGTGTCAAAAGCCCGCCTGAAGAACACGGCAGACTGACAAAAAAAGGC
>CAZDXD010000266.1:0-1787 GCA_964509415.1 uncultured Treponemataceae bacterium | reverse complement strand
ATTATGAATACCAAGCACAGCTTTATATATTTTATTATAGTTGTTGCCGCCGCCACTTTCGCGGCTACGGAAGTTGTGGCGTGGCTTGTTATACCAGAAGCCATTCCCGCGGCCACGCGCCTTGCCGCAGGGCTTGTGTTCCCGGTTGGCACTCTCGTCTTTTTTCCGCTTTACAAGAGGCTCGATAGCCGCCTGGCGGGGCTCGGCAAGGCAAGCCTTGCCGACGGGAAGGAAGCCGCGCGCGCCATTGAAAGCGCAGGCAAGGCGCCAATCCTTGCGGCCATCTTGTGGTTTTTGCAAACGCAAATTTTTTGCATTCCGTACTCCTCGTTGCTGGGCAAGGCCTACAGCGAGTTCATGGTGGAAATGACAATCTACGGCTTTGCAAGCGTTGCCATAGGCTTTTTGGGGCTTTCCGCCATTTACGTTTACGGCGACGTGCTTGTCTCGCGCGCGCTTGCGGCCCTGCACATTACAAAGTACCCCTTTGCCGAGCTCACGTACAAGCGGCAGTTCCTCAAAACAATCGTCATCCCCTCCGCCGTGCTTGTCATGGGCGCGATTGTGGCAATTTGCTCGTGCGTTTCCCCCATCTACCAAGCGGTTGAAGGATCCATCGACATAAGGGGGGGGGGCTTTGGGTCTCTTGTCCTGCAGGGCCTTCCCTATATGCTGGCCTACTTTGCCTGCTGCTTTTTCCTGATGATAGTGTGGGCCAGGAACACGTCAGCGCTTTACAAATCCGCCGCCAGGCAGCTTGACGCGATGCTCTCAAGCGAAAGGGACTACACCCGTCGGGTGGAGATTGCCTCCGTCGACGAGATAGCGGGCATTTCCGGCCGCATAAACTTGATGACGGACAACCTTTGCAGCATGGTAAGGAAGATAAGCCGCAACGCGTCCTCGATGGAGACTGTGGGGCAGGCGCTTTCGGAGAACGCCTCGACCATTTCGGGCGAGGTGGCTTCAATTTCCAAGGACATAGGGGAGCTTGCCTTCGCCGCCGAGACGCAAAGCGTCTCCGTCACGGAAACTTCCGCGACCATAACGCAGATTGCGCAAAACATAGAAAGCCTGACCGCCCAGATTGAAAGGCAGTCGTCGGCGGTTACGGAGTCGTCTGCCTCCGTGCAGCAAATGGTGTCGAATGTCGGCACAGTCGCGCAGAATATTTCTAACGCGGCGGAGGTTTTTGAAAATATTAAAAACTCGGCTGTCGGCGGCAGGGGCACCATAACCTCCGTGCAGGAGCTGGTGGCCAAGCTTTCGGCGCAGTCCGATTCTTTATTGGAAGCCAACAACGTGATTGACAACATAGCCGCGCAGACAAACCTTTTGGCGATGAACGCGGCAATAGAGGCGGCGCACGCGGGCGAGTCGGGCAAGGGCTTCAGCGTCGTCGCGCAAGAGATTCGCAAGCTTGCAGAAGATTCCGCCAGGCAGTCGCGCACGATCGAAGCGGGGCTAAAGTCCACCATCGAGCAGATAAGGAACATTGCGGCCGCCACTGCAACCGTAGACAACGTCTTTGGCTCTGTCACCGCAAAGATTGAAGAGTTTTTTGCCATAGCGAAAGGGCTTGAGCACGCGATGCTCGAGCAGGCTTCGGGGAGCAACCAGGTGCTTGCCACATTGCAGGACATTGAAGACGTTACCGTGCATATAAAGGACGGCGCCGTGGAGATGAATGCGGGCACGGAGAGCATCCTAAAGGAGACAACGCGGCTTTCCAACGTGTCGCACTCCGTGCAGGAGCGCTCCGTATCGATTGCCAGGTCGTCCGAGGC
>CAZDXD010000265.1:0-1803 GCA_964509415.1 uncultured Treponemataceae bacterium | reverse complement strand
CAAAACCGCCCCAGTGGGAACAAAAAGTGTTACCTTTTTTGGGGGCATATCAAACAGTCCAACTTTTTGTCCGCAGTCCCGTCGTCATATCGTCTATATGACGGGTGTCATATAGGCTACTGACGTTCTGTAAATAGCCTACTGACGTTTTATAAGTGCGAATAATTATCGATAATGCCACTTCTTAGCTCTTAATTCTTATCTCCTAGCTCTTAGTCCTTAGCTCTGAACACACGCCTTTACCGCATGTTCGCGAACCGCTCCACAGCCTTGGTAAAGTTTGCAATTGTCTGCTCAGCGTCGCCCCTCTCAATGCCGTCGCGCACGCAGTGCCTTAAATGGCCTTCAAGCACAACCTGCCCCGCCCTGTGCAAGGCGGACTTTGCGGCGTTAAGCTGCGAAAGAATGTCCTCGCAGGGCACGTCTTCTTCTATCATGCGGTCTACAGCTTGAATTTGCCCGATAACCTTTTTTAGCCTGCGGTGCATGGCGTCAACGTCAATGCATTGCTTCATAACAAGCCTTAATTTTTGAGCTTTTCAGAAAAGAAAGCGGCAATCGCATCCTGCACCTCGTCTTGAAAGAAAGCAATGTCCGCGTGCCACGGCCCTCAATCTCTATAAATTCCGCATCGCAGACAAGCTGTCGCCGCCTTACTTCAACTTTAATCATTTTTTTTCTTTGGTGTCCTTCCTTTTTAACTTTAACACACAGTTGCCGCAAAAACAAGGACATATTTAGGGGCGATTCACTTCGTAGCCCGTAGAACTCTTAACTCCAAACTATGCGCTGAAACCCCTTGACCTATTCTAAAAAACCTGCATACTGTTACTATAAGTAATAGCAGGAGAACCATATGGTTGACGAAAAAATCCCGTATAAAATCTATCTTTCAGAAAGCGAAATGCCAACATACTGGTACAATGTCCGCGCGGACATGAAAAATAAGCCCGCCCCTATTTTGAATCCGGGGACGAATAAGCCGATGAGCGCGGCAGAACTTGAAGCTGTTTTCTGCGCGGAGCTTGTAAAGCAGGAGCTTGACAACACAACACGCGAAATTCCCATTCCGCAGAAAATTCTTGACTTCTATAAAATGTACAGGCCAAGCCCACTTGTCCGCGCGTATTGCCTTGAAGAAAAACTTAAAACGCCCGCGCGGATTTATTACAAGTTTGAAGGCAACAACACAAGCGGTAGCCACAAACTCAATTCCGCGATTGCGCAAGCCTATTACGCAAAGGAGCAGGGGCTCAAAGGCGTAACAACGGAAACAGGCGCAGGCCAATGGGGCACAGCGCTTTCCATGGCTTGCGCGTACCTTGAGCTTGACTGCAAAGTCTTTATGGTAAAATGCTCTTACGAGCAAAAGCCTTTCCGACGCGAAGTCATGCGCACCTACGGTGCTGACGTTACGCCCTCTCCGTCTGATAAAACCCAAGTGGGCAGAAAAATGCTTGAGCAATTCCCCGACACAACCGGGAGTCTCGGCTGCGCCATTTCTGAAGCGGTTGAAGCTGCCGTAACGCAAGAAGGCTACCGCTATGTCTTGGGGAGCGTCCTTTCGCAGGTGCTTCTCCACCAGTCCGTTATCGGGCTTGAATGCAAGGCGGCTTTTGACAAATACGGCATTGTCCCCGACATGATTATAGGCTGCGCGGGCGGCGGCTCCAACCTCGGCGGGCTTATCTCCCCGTTTATGGGCGAAAAGCTGCGTGGCGAAAAGGACTACAGGATTATCGCCGTTGAGCCCGCGTCCTGCCCAAGTTTTACGCGCGGCGTGTTTGCCTACGACTTTTGCGA
>CAZDXD010000264.1:0-1809 GCA_964509415.1 uncultured Treponemataceae bacterium | reverse complement strand
TTTTTTGACAGAAAAATGCTCGAAGCCGACCTTCTTTCGCACGGGATAAGCGAAAAGAATCTTCATAAGTATGACGAGCGAAAGCCGGGCTTTCTTGATTCCCTTGCAAGGGATCGCGACGAGTACTTTGACTTTCTGCGCCAAGCGGTTTATGAAAGGGCGAAAGACGGAAACTGCATTTTTATCGGCCGCGGCGTTCACGCCATTTTGAAAGACGTTCCTTCCTGCTATTCCGTGCGGCTTGTCGCGCCGGAGGATGTCCGTGTCCGCCGCCTGATGAATGAATTTAACTCTACGGAAAAGGCGGCGCAGGCGCTTTTGCAGGAAAGCGACACAAACCGGCGCGGCTATCACAGATGTTTTTTTAACATTGAAACCGATGACCCTGTTCAGTACAAAATGGTTTTGAACACGGCGGAAATTACTCCGGCTCAGGGCGCAAAAATTATCCAAGAAGGTTGCAAAATTTCTGTTACGCCTGAAAAAGTTTCTGAAGGTACCGCTACAATCCGCCGCCTTCTTGAGGCGCAAAAAATCGTAAATCACATATCCTTTACGCTGAAAGTGCCCGTGCATTTTCTTGAGGCGGTTTTTTCCGATGACGACACCCTTGTTCTGCACGGCGTAGCCGAGACCGCCGTTGCCATTGACACTGCCGTTTCCACGGCAAAGGAGCTTGCGCCTGACAGGAAAGTAGAGTCAATGATTTCGGTTGTCCACGATTACAGGACGTTTCCGTAATCCCAACCCGCTTGAAGTGATAGGAGCGAACGGCTCGGAAATTGTCGTAGGTCTGCTTGAGCGGCTCGGCGTGTCTTTGGCCGCCGGTATCCCCGGCGGCGCGTGCAAGTCTTGCCCCGCTATTTTCCCCGCGTTCCGAACAGCTTTCTGATTAAGCCGCGCACGCCTTTTGCGGCAGGTTTCTTTGTTTCTGACGGGCGTTCCGCCTGCGATTTTGCGGGCGCGCGCTTTGTTTCTCCGGTAAATGCCGCGTTCTGACTGTTCTTTTTTTTCGCTTTGGCGGCATTGGCATTGCCTTTCGCCTTGCCTTGCATTCCCCCGCGCTTTTTCTCTCCCGCTTGACGGCTGCCTTTTTCTTGCGGGCGCGCGCTTTGTGCAGAGGCGGCGGATTTGTGCTTTTCCTGTCCGTATTTTTCCTGGTAGTAGCGCATGCGCTCTTCAAAGGTAAGCTTGGAAAGATCCTGCTCGTTTTTAGGCTTTTGTTCGGCAAATCCAGCTTTTCTGCTAGCGCTTGCGTCCTGACCTGCGCCACGCGTACCTTGCCTGCGGCTTTTTTTGCCTTTTGCGGCAGGAGGTGCCGCAGACGGTCTTGCCGGGCGCATACTCTGCCCGTGGCTATGGCGCTGGCCTTTTTCGCGCCTGTCGCCCGGCCTTTTTCGACCTGCTTCATCATCATAGTCGCTGTCATACCGCGCAATCTTAATGTACACTCCGGCGCTTTTATCTTCAGAAAACAAGTCATCGGAAAGCGCCGCAACGGGAATCTTTGCGCCTATGTAGCGTTCAATCGCGGGCAGGTTGTAGACATCCTGTTCGGAGCAGAAACTGTAAGCCTTTCCAGTTTTGCCCGCGCGTGCCGTGCGTCCGATTCTGTGGACATAGTTTTCAGCTTCTTCCGGCAGGTCAAAGTTAATCACCATTGCAAGGTCTTCCACGTCAAGCCCGCGCGCGGCAACGTCTGTCGCCACAAGGCATTTCAGCTTGCCTGACTTAAAAGCGTTTATCACCTGAAGGCGCTTTGCCTGCGGAAGGTCGCCTATGATAAAGTCAGCGTTAAAGCCGTTAATC
>CAZDXD010000263.1:0-1825 GCA_964509415.1 uncultured Treponemataceae bacterium | reverse complement strand
TCCCCTTCAATGTTTATAATGCCCTTGTCGCCGGGACCCGCCTGCGCGGTTACTACAACGGGAATGCCAAACTCGTAATAGCCGCTGTCAATGACTGCAAGCCCGTTCACCTTGCCGACCCTTTTGCCTGACACTTCAACTATAATTTCGCGGCTTGCAACCCTGTCAAGAAAGCGCTCCTCATCAAGGCGGTGTATAAAGTCCCTGCGGTTTACTGCGGCGGCAACATCTTCTGCTGAAAGCGGCTCAGCCTTAGAGCCTTCATTGCGGCAGGCGGTTTCAAGTATTAAGTCGGAAATCTGCGTAAACTTTGCGGAAAGCTTATTTCTTGAGCCTGAAGCGCGCACAACCTCCTTCAAAAGCCTTGCAAGCCCCGCGTCTGTAAACTGCGGAAGCGAAGCCTCGCGCGTTTTGCCATCCGCAAACGAAATATACTCTTGCAAGGCGGAGTCGCTTAACAAAACAACATCGTCAAAGGCCGCGCAAACCTTAAAGAGCTTTTGAAAATCGGGGTCTTCGCTGTAAAGAAAGTTATACGAATCTTCACCGCCGATAATTACCGCTTTAAGTTTAACGGGAAGGGCTTCGGGCTTTATAGTGCCTGAAGGATGAACGCTTCCGGGCGGGTTCTGGAATTCTATTTTTCCTGACTGAAGCACACGCTTGAGATATGACCACACGCCTTCTTCCAAAAGAAGATCTTGCATTCGTAGCACAAGAAAGCCGCCAGAAGCCCTGTGCACGGCACCCGCGCGCAGGCGAAGATGCGCATCGCTCCGCGCTAAATCAAAGTCTTCGCGCTGGTCTATGCTTCCAAAGAGATTGGCAAAAGTCGGGAGCTTTTCCTGTATTACGCGGCCCTTCCCGTCCGCGTCCGTTTCGCAAAAAAGATTGGCTTCGTACCGGTTAAAAAAATTGCGCATTCGGCGGCGCGACCTAAAGGGAGAAGAAATAATATGCGCGTGCGAAATTAAATCGGCACATACATCGTCCAAATAGCCGGCAGCCGCCTTTTCTGCCTCAATGTCGCCTGCGTATTTTTCCCGAAGGCGGGCGAATTCTTCCTCAATAATCGGACGCGCCTTTTGAATTTGCAGATGGCGCACCTTTTTTTCTGTTGCGCGGCGCTTTTCAACCATTTTTTTGAAAAGGTTGTCCATCGCATCCAGAAAGCGGTAATATTTTTCGCGCAGGGCATTAAGCGTTTCAGGCGGGAATTTCCCCTCCGCGGTTCGCTTTTGAAGCTCGTCAAAAGAAACCTCCTTCCCTTTTATAACAGGAACAAGGTCCATGCTGCCGGAGTCTCCTTCCTTTATCTGCACCAGCTTGAACCCTTCTGCCGCGGCTTCGGCTTCAAAGCCCGCAAGAAATCGGTTTTCTTCGGCTTCGGCTTCGCGGACAATGCGCCCGCGTTCGCGCGAAAACGATTCGGATTTTACCATTTGGATAATTTTAGCGCGAACGGCTTCAACCGCAGAGCGAAGGTCCTGCTTAAAGCTGTTTCCTGTGCCCGGCGGGAAAAAGAGAGCTTTCGGCTCAAGCGGGCGGTGAAAATTATAAACAAAGACAACGTCTTGAAGATTGGCGTATTTTGCTCTATATTTTTCCAGCAGAGCCGTCAAAACGGTTCTGCGCCCTGTTCCAGATGCGCCTGTCACAAAGATGTTATAGCCGGAAGCATCGATGCTTAATCCAAGATTGATTGCGCAGACAGCCCTGTCTTGGCCGATGATTTCAGAATGGCGGCCGGTTTGCCTGAGCCGCGAAACGGTTTCTTCCGGTATGTTAAAAATGATTTCTTCAGGGGATAATTCCATGTCTTTTT
>CAZDXD010000262.1:0-1839 GCA_964509415.1 uncultured Treponemataceae bacterium | reverse complement strand
TAAAACGAAACCGATTTCTGAATGTCAGAGGTCCTTATGACCACGCTTTTCATTTTCAAAATGCGCTCCTGTTTTGCCGGCTTGAAAGTTTTCCGCTTAGTGGATGCGCCGGCTCAAAAACAGCATACAATGAAAAGCTATTTTCCGCAAACAAAACCTGCGCCGCAAGCGTTCATTTTTTCGTAAAAATGAGGAAAGGACACGGCGCAGCATTCAGCGTTGTTTACGGTGATGCCCTCATCAAGCGCGAGCCCCATAACCGAAAGCGCCATCGCAATCCTGTGGTCGTGATAGCTTTCGCAGGTGCCGCCGTGCAGGTTCCTGCCG
This sequence comes from uncultured Treponemataceae bacterium, assembly GCA_964509415.1. Taxonomy (GTDB): domain Bacteria; phylum Spirochaetota; class Spirochaetia; order Treponematales; family Treponemataceae; genus Avitreponema. The sequence continues at coordinate 1,512 of CAZDXD010000262.1, read as the reverse complement.
CCCTTGCCGCGAATAATGAGGAAATCCGCGCCCTCCTCAACTTTCGCGCCGAGCCTTGAAAGCTCATTGTGCAGAATTGCAATGCGGTCAGTTTCTTTAAGGCGAACAACCCCGATGTCGGTAAGCGCCACATCTCCTTCTGCAAAGCAGGCGGCAACCGCAAGTGCGGGCACTGCATCGGGGATTGATGCGCAATTAAAGGTGCCGCCTTTAATTGTGGGCGCGGCTTCTTTCCCGCCTGCGCTCTTACGGTTTTTGTTTATGTAAAGGCAACCATCGCTTCTGTCAGCTTCAATGTCCGCGCCCATTGCAGTAAGCACGTCCACAATCGCCCTGTCCCCTTGGCTTTCAGAAAAGTCAATGCCCGGAATTGATAGCGCGGAGCCCGTGATAACGGCTGCGAGAATCGGGAAGGCTGCCGCCTCCCAGTCCGAAGGAATTGCACGGTCAAAGGCGGTGTAGCGCTGTGGACCTTCAAGCTCAAAATGATTCATATTAACGGCATCATAGCTTGCTTCAATGCCGACAGAAGCGAGCCAGTCAATTGTCATTTTGACGAAAGGCGTTTCCTTTGGGTTTCGCAGGTCGATTACCGTCTTGCCGTCAAGCCGTGCCGCCGCCATAAGAAGCCCGCTTATCTGCTGGGAAAGAACGCCCTCGTGCTCCACGCGCCCCGCCCTAATTGGTCCCTTTACCGCGAATGGCGGCGTGGTTTTATCGGGCGTTGAGCAAAAGCCATCGCCGCCCAAGTCCTTAATCGCCTTGATAATCTCGTCTACGGGTCTTTTTCGGATTGAAGCGTCGCCCGTGATAAAAGTCCAGCCTGAAAGCGTCGCGGCTATCGGCGCAAGAAAGTAGAGAAGGGAGCCTGAGTTCCCAACGTCAATTACCTGCTCTGGCAAGCGCAAGCCCCCTTCCGGCGCGGCAATAGTCCAGAGACCGGGCGCTCTTTGTGTCTTTGCGCCAAAGGCTTCTACAGCGCGGAGAGCGGAAAGGCAGTCCGCGCCTTCAAGCGGGTTGCGGATAAAGGACGTGCCTTCCGCCATCGCCGCGAAAAGGCACGCGCGAATTGTGTGGCTTTTTGAGCCCGGCACCTCCACGCTGCCTGAAAGCTTACTTTTTTTTGCAAAAACCTGCATGGGTTGCGCTCCTTGTAGGGAATGCATTTAAGAAAACTGCCTTACTGTGCCCGATTTAAGATGAAATTGCAACGGGGCAATTCAGAGCCTGCCTGACGCCCGCCTGCCCGACGGGCATGGCAGTCAGGCTTAGAGCTGAAAGGCTAGGGCGGAGCAAGCAGCGGTTTTTTCGGTACAAGAACGGCGATTTTTGCAATAGTCATACGTCCATATGCATGACAGTCATACGAGCGTATGAGTGTCTAGCATACGAGCGTATGTATGATATGCCCCTAAAAAAGGTAACACTTTTTGTTCCCACTGGGGCGGTTTAGGCAGCGCTTTTCAGCGCCACTGCATCCGTTTTGGGCAACGCTCTTTCGCTCACTGCCCC
>CAZDXD010000261.1:0-1844 GCA_964509415.1 uncultured Treponemataceae bacterium | reverse complement strand
CAAGCAAAAAGAAAAGCAGGCAGGCGGGGCGCTCAAACCACAGCACGGCTTCTTCCTTTTTTGCGGGGAGCGGCACTCTCCCCCACGGTACCGAAAAAAACTTCAGGCGCGGCGCAGGCTAAAAGCATAAACTCTTCAAACGCTTCTATATAGCTGCTTTTGCGCTCGCGCTCGTTGCGGCTGTCTTCCGCGGCGCTCTCCCCGCTAAAGCGTATTCTTTCAATTTCGCGGAGCGCCGCAATAAGCTTTTCGGCGAGCGGCGCTATTTCGCCGCTTGAACTCTGCACCGCTTCAAGGAACTGCGCAATGTCCCTAGCGTCAGCCGCAAGATACTTCCGCTCATTAGTCATTTTATAGAAGAAAAGGCGCACAACAGCGGAAAATTCCGCGTACCAAGCAGCATGGTCTTTGGCAATGCGCCGAGCCTGAGCTTTAAGAAGCCTTGCGAACTCCCTTCTGATTTTCTTTACAGGAATGCGACGGGGAGCTTTGCCTCGCGCAAGCACCTTGCGCACGGCAAGCACAATGAAAAAGCACGCCGCAGCAATACAGAGCACAAGGGCGTAAAGAAGATAGATAGTGCCGGGCGGAAGAAGGGGCGGCCTATTTGACATGAGCGCCGTAACGCCATAGCGTTCCGCAAGGGAAGAGACAGCGACTTTAACCGCCCGCGAGCGCTTGGCGCCGTCAGCGCTAAAGGCAAAATCAGGGATAACAATTTCTCCCGTTTTCCAAGGGACAAACGTTATTTCGCAAAGCGCGGCATCTTCCCTTCCTTGCAAGGGAATGAGGCGCGCCTTCTTTACGCTAATATCGGAAGAGTCCGCCGGCAAAAGCTCACGCGGCACCTCTATTGCGGCGACAGCGGACGCGCCGGGTTCTGGAGAATAAGAAAGCGCAGCGAGTGAAAGATTTTCTTCTATGTAAGTAAACACGGCTTCATCGCCTACAAAGATTTCAGGCGGGACAAGAGTGCCTCCATGCTCTTGGGCGCGGCAAAAGAAACTTGCGGAAAACAGCGCGAAAAAGGCAACCGCGCGGGCAAGAGCTTGCAGGCGCATTTTACACTCCGACAGGCGGCGAGGCAAAGAAAGAAGCAAGCGCCGCCGCCGCGTCATCCTCTGTTGAAAGCTCAAAAGGCACTGCCCCGCATTTAAGGCTGACGGATCGCCAAAGGGCGGCATTCTCTTCATTCTCTCTTTTCCACGCGGCTTGGAAAGAAACACTCTGCGGGCGGGCTAGAATGGCATGAGAGCTTTCGGGGTCGCGCAGGGGTAAAAGCCCCCTGCCGGGGAGGGCTTCATCGGCGGGGTCCGCAATGCGAATGGCTGCAACCTTGTGATAAAAGCAAAGCCTTTCAAGCGGCTTCTTAAAGCCTTCAACCCTAAAGTCGGATAAAAGCACAACAAGGGAAGAAGACGGAAGGACGGGGAGAGCCGCGCTTATGGCTTCAGGGAGCGCGGTGCCCCTAACTGACGGCGAAAATCCGTCAAGCGCGTAAAGGAGCGAAAGCGCGTGCCCTGCCCCCGCTTCGGGCCTTACAAGCGGGCCTATTTTCCCGTCAAAAACCATGCCGCCCGCGGGGCAGGCGAGCTGTTCCGCTGCAAAGACAATAAGGGCGGCCGCCTCCATAGCCTGCTCAAGGCGGCTTTTGTTTGCAGCGCCCGTTGCCATCGAAAAGGAAGCGTCAAGAATGACAAAGACGGGGCTGTCGCGCTCTTCGGCAAACACCTTGACAAATGTCCTGTCAGTTCTCGCGCTTACGTTCCAGTCAATCGCGCGCACATCGTCGCCAAACTGGTACTGCCGCACGGAGTCAAACTCAATGCCGCGCCCTCGAAAAT
>CAZDXD010000260.1:0-1850 GCA_964509415.1 uncultured Treponemataceae bacterium | reverse complement strand
CTCCTTTTTTTTCGGGCAGTAGCGCAGTGGTAGCGCGCTTGGTTCGGGACCAAGAAGTCGCGGGTTCAAATCCCGCCTGCCCGAAAAAATAATATTTTGTTTTTTTAACAATACCCCTTGTCAAACGCCCAAAATAATATAAAATTAAAGGTAAATGCTTTTATGGAAAGGAGTTTGTATGCGTTTACTTAAAACAAAGACACGCCGCGCGGTTGCTTCCGTAGCGGCAGGTTTGGCGATTGTTCTTGCTTTTACCTCATGCAAGTCGCCGCCGCCCCCAGAGCCGAAACCGGCTCCAGCCCCACAGCAGCCTAGAGGAGGAGGGCCTGGCGGCGGAGGACCGGGCGGCGGCGGTGGAGGACCCCAAAGGCGGTCCTTTGACGCAGAGGACGGGACCTTGCAGCTTTCTATTGACGAGCTGGTAGCCCAAGCCCCGCGCCCAGCTCCAGCACCTGAGCCCGAGCCGGATCCGAAGAAGAGGAAGAAAGAGCCTGCTCCCGCGCCGGCGCCAGCCCCGCAGCCGCCAAGGCGCACGACAAGCGGCAGCATTGACTTCGAGACTCTGCTGAATGTGTAATGCGTAAGGCAGCCGCATAAGGCGGTCTTGAAGCTAGAAAGCCGGAGCGCTTGCTCCGGCTTTTTTTGTTTTCTATCTGCTAGGTAGGCTTGGAAAAATGTTTACGCTTTATAAAATAATCGGCGCGTTTGCCGCCCCGCCCGGCTTGTTTGTAGCCGCGCTTCTTCTTTTTGCGCTTGCTCTTTTTCTTTATTCTGTTTTACAGAAAAAGAAAGGCAATTCGGCTTGCGCTTCGGGCATGAAATTCTTTGCAATCCCCGCGCTCATCTTTGCTCTTGTACTCTACTTTATGAGCATTCCGGCAGGCGCTCGCCTTATAACAGGCCCGCTTGAAATGCGTTATTCCGCGCAGCTCCCGCCGGATAACGCGCCTGCGGCTGTTCTCGTTCTTGCAGGCGGCTCCTCTGTCGATGAAAACGGCTCTTCCGTTCAGCCTTCGCCATTTTCCCTTGAGCGGGTTTTCACCGCCGTAAAGATTGCCCGCGCCCGCGCCGGGCGTTCCGTGCTGATACTTTCTGGCGGCGATGTCTACGGCGCAAATGACCGCACGGAAGCTGCCGTTCTTGGGGACGCGGCGCGCGAGATGGGCTGGACGGGTGAGGTAATTTTAGAGGAACAGTCGCGCACAACGGCTGAAAATATGGCTTACAGCGCGGAAATAATCAGCGTGCTCGGCTTAACCCGCGTGATAATCGTTACAAACGCATTCCATATGCCGCGCTCAATGCGCCTTGCCGAGCGCTACATGGCGGGCTTGCAGCTTTACCCCGCGCCTGGTCCCCTTTATACAGACCCGCTTATACGCGGAATAAGCTCATTCCTCCCCAGTAGTGGAAGCCTCAACGCTTCCTGCATGGGCATAAGGGAAAGAATCGGCATGCTTGCAGCGGGTTTTAGAACTGAGAACTGAGACCTGAGGGGCTAGGCAAGAGGAGCAAGCACCGGCTTTTTCGGCGCAGAAACGGCGATTTTTCTAATAGAAAAACGGCGATTTTCGTTGCGCAAAAACGGCGATTTTTGCAACAGTCATACGAGTGTGTGTCCAGCGAGGTAGTTTACTAGTTTAGAGCAGGGCGTTGCCTTTCCTAATGCTTCTTGCCCTGCCCTAGCTCTGCCGACTGCTGTCGGCTGACGTTTCGTCAGTTGTCGCCTGACGTTTTCTCAGCTTACGTCTGACGTTTTATAAGTAGTATTCATTCTTGATTAAGGCTAACAGCCAAGATAGCAAGGTCAAAAGGTATCAAGCCCGCCTTTAGCAATTTCCCGCAAGGCA
>CAZDXD010000259.1:0-1850 GCA_964509415.1 uncultured Treponemataceae bacterium | reverse complement strand
AGCGCGAAAGCTCCCTGTCCTTAAAGACGACAATTCGCGCCACAAGGTAAATGCCTAATTGCTTTGCCTTTTGCACAAAGGATTCCACCTGAATGCCGCGCCCAAGCTGCCCCTTTTCCAGCACGAGCGGGTCTTTCGCGTCGTAGCGCAGGTAGCCGTAGTCGTCTTTCATGTCGATGACGAGCATATTGAGGTTATTGCGCCTTATAGTTTCAAGGTGAGCGTCTAGGCCCTCGTCGGTTGTCGCCTGCCAGACGGGAATATAAATGCCCTTCTTTCCCGCCGCCTGCATTGCGTAGGAGTTAGCTGGGGCTGTCGGGCGAAGAAGCCACATTTTTGAAAACGAAATCCCCTCTTCAAAGTCTCCGCCGAGCGCGGCTTTTGCCTCCGCAGGCGGCACATAAAGGCATTCGGGGCTCTCGCGCAATAGGGCGGAAACCCTCTCCCACGCCTTTATGTCGCTAAGACCTGCTCCTTGCGAGAAGGCTTTAAGCGAGTTAAGCGCGGTAAAGAAGAAGCGAAGGTTCTCCCCCTCGCCGTGCACGGAAAGCCCGTCAAAGCTGTCCGCGTTGTCTTCTGTCCGAAGGATTTGCTCAAAGCGCTTTTCCGCCCAGTTGAGCTTATAAAGGGCAGGGAGGAAAGACTGCGATGCGTAAAGCTCCCCCGCTTTTGTAACCGCAAAGCTTGCAACCTCGTCAGGGCTTGTCATTGTGGGCATTTTTTCAAGGCCATCGTTTAAGTCGACCCAACGCGAGCCGGGATTTTCGGGGAAAATATAAGAAACGCCGTAAATCGGGTGCGACATAAAAACCGCGAGCTTGAGGGTGCCCGTTCCATCGTCCATCATGGCGGGGACGGCGGTCTTAATCCCTTCCGTTGTCGCGCTTCTGCCTAGAGAGCGCCAGCTCAAGCCCCCGTCTTGGGAGAGAAAGACACTCTTTGTTGTCGCTGTAACAAGAACGTCGGGGTTTCCTTGCAGGACAGTGAGGTCTGAAAGCTCTTGAATTTGGCTTTCAAAGGCGGTTTTGCCGTTTTTGTATGTCTTTATTGTCCTAAAGGGAAGCCCCTCGTTTCTTTCTTCAAAATGCGCGAGGTCTTTTGAAAAAACCACGCCCCTGTCCGTAAGGAAATACCAGCCGCGCTTGTCCTGCCTGTCGCCAGCTTCCCCTGCGAAATCGTCCGCATTGATTATCTTTTTTACCGCGCCGCCCTGCCAGATAAGCGAAACGCCGAATGTGCCCGCCCTTATGCTGTAAAGGCCGCGGCTGTTTCCCGCAAGAAAATGCTCCGCCGGCGCGGACTGTTCTGCCTGTTGGCTGACAGGCGGCGAGCTGTTTCTGGCGGCTGGGGCGGCATTTTGCGCGGATGTACAGGAGACATTCCCTGCAAGGATTAGGATAGAGCAGGCGGCAAGCCTGAAAAAGGAGCGTGGGAAAAAATTCAAGTACATGGGCGATAAGTGTAGCATAAATTAGCGGATAGTGGGTAGTACGCCCTGCAAGCCGACAGAGCGTTAGCCCAGCGAGGCGAAGCCCTTTAGGGCAAGCCTTGCTGAGCTTGGATGGAGGGTTGCAGGCTCGACTGCGAGAGGAACTGAAAATTGGGCTTGCTATGTTCAGATGAGGAACACACCGTGTCTGAGAACATCGTACATGTAAATGAGGCGGGCAAAGACAGTGGAGCGCGGCATAGAGGAAACGCTTGCCTATTATGATTTTTCCGGCTGAGCGCTGGAGGCATATACGCACAAACAAGAGAATGATTCTTACTTACAAAACGTCAGGCGTAAGCTGACGATCGCGCAGCGTAGCCCGCTACCAAGCGGGCAAGCATCTAGCGGATCGCGCAGC
>CAZDXD010000258.1:0-1862 GCA_964509415.1 uncultured Treponemataceae bacterium | reverse complement strand
TTTTGTCAGTCTGCCGTGTTCTTCAGGCGGGCTTTTGACACTCACATCATAGCTGATAGCTAATAGCTAATTTGCCAACCGTGCCACGATGCGCTATAATCCGTATATATAATGTATAAAACTCTTATGGAGGATGAGCATGGAAGCCGCCAAGATTTTTGAAAGCGAGGAAGGACAGGCTGTGCTGTTGCCAGAGGGCTTTCGCTTTGAGGACAGCGAGGTGCTTATAAAGCGGCAGGGGGAAACGGTGGTTCTTGTGCCCAAAGAGGTCGCATGGCAGACGTTTTTGCATGGACTCAACGGCTTTAGCGATGACTTTATGGCAGACGGGAGGCCGCCCGAAATACCGGATGTTCGGGAAGAGCTGTAAATGTACCTGCTCGACACCAACATTTGCATTTACGCCATAAAAAACAAGCCTGCGCAGGTGTCGCGCAGAGTAAAGGAAAACATGAACGCGGGGCTTTGCATTTCTGCCATTACGTTAGCGGAGCTTGAGTATGGCATACAAAAAAGCGCAAAGCCAGAAAAGAATAGATCGGCGCTTATGGACTTCCTGTCTATCCTTAAAATCTTGCCCTTTGACAGAGCGCGGCTATCGAATACGGCGAACTGCGCGCCCGCTTGCAAAAGGCGGGCACTCCCATAGGCGAAATGGACACGCTTATTGCCGCTCATGCAAAAGCTTGCGGGAAAATCCTTGTTACAAACAACGAAAGGGAGTTTTCGCGCGTACCTGGTCTTAAAATTGAAAATTGGGTGTGAATTCAGTTGATAGCCAGCAACTTTTAGCTATTAGCGTATATAGCAGCGCAAACAGTACGCGGCATACGAAAGGGATGGCTACTTGCATAACCCTAAAAGCTGTCAACTAAATCCTTCTTGCGCCTTGCGACGTGACAAAACGGCACAAAAATCATTATTATCCTCATTTAATATAAGGAAGAAACCCTGTGAACATCCTTGTTATAAACGGAAGCCCGAAGGGGCCCGCCTCTGTAACTCTCATGAGCATGCTTTATCTAGAAAAGGTTTTTGAAGAGCACGCATTCTCGTATCTTCACGCGGGGCAAAAGCTCAAAAGCCTAGAGAAAGACTTTAGCGCCGCGGCTGAGGCAATCGGCAAGGTAGATCTCATCATCTTTGCTTACCCGGTGTACACATTCCTCATCCCGTATCAGCTCTTTCGCTTTGTGGAGCTGCTAAAGGAAAGCAACATCGATGTAACAGGAAAGTGGGCCACGCAGTTTTCCACAAGCAAGCACTTCTACGACACAACCGCCCACCGCTTCTTAAAAGAGAATATGCTTGATATGGGCTTTAAGGTGTTGCCAGGCCTTTCCGCCGACATGGAGGACCTTCTAAAGAAGGAAGGGCAAAAGCAGCTTGCCGACTGGCTAAAGATGAGCGAGCTGCGCATTAGGCAGAACGCCTTTGAAGGGGGAAAGCGAAGGCTTGAGAGTGCAGAGCGGAGAAGCTACGCGCCCTCCCTCGCTCCTGTTGCAAAGACGCTTGAGGGCAGAATCTCCATCGTTACAAATGCCGAAAGCGATGACGCGGCTCTTCTTGCAATGATAGAAGATTTTCGCTCATCGCTTCAAATTGAAAGCAAGGTCTTCAATATGGCGGATTACCCGTTCTCCGGCGGCTGCATTAGCTGCTTTGCCTGCGCCAAGAGCGGCAAGTGCATTCACAAGGACGGCTTTGACAGCTACCTTAGAGGCGAAATCCAGAACGCAAAAGCCGTTGTCTACGCATGGCGGATAAAGAACCACTACACGGGCTCCGTGATGAAGTGCTATGACGACCGCCAGTTTTGCAACGGCCACAGGACCGTTACAGAAGGCACGCCGACCGCCTAC
>CAZDXD010000257.1:0-1865 GCA_964509415.1 uncultured Treponemataceae bacterium | reverse complement strand
CGAGTGGCACTCGGAGCGGGTAACGGGCTTTATCTCCATAGGCACGCGCGAGTGCAGCGAAATGGCAGGGCGGGATGCCTCATCAGTTTGGGATAACGGCAATCCCGCGTATGCCGCAACGGGAAGCCGCAAGTGGCCTACCCAGCGCACGGTGCTTGCCGATGGCTCGGTTGCCGCAGAGCTTACAACGCGGAAAGCCTTTGGCGTTATAGCAAGCGGCAGCCTTTTTACGGGGCGCATTGTAAGGGATTATAGCCTTTCGCAGCTTCTTGCAAGCACTAAAGGCGACGGCAAGGAGCTTATAACATGGGGCGTGCCCTTTAAGGCAAGGCCTAAGGCTATCCGCGTCAAGTTCAAGTACGATGGGTTGGGCGACCATTGCTCGGTAAGCGCGCGGCTAGAAAACCACAACGAGCCGATTAGGCGCTACGTTGGCCTCGCTTGGTACAACAGCACAACCGATGACGACGCGGACGTTGAGGGCGTTATTTCCATTTCGGAGCCTGACGAAAACGGCCTTCGCACTCTAGAGACGGCTTTTATTTACGGGCAGCCGCATGAGGCCGCCGATGACCTCCCCTCCGATGCTGTCTATGGCACGGGCGATGAGGACGTGACGCACGTAAGCGTGGTTTTTGCCTCTAGCGCGCGCGGCGACTGGTTTGAGGGCGTGGAGAATGCGCGGCTTATTGTCAAAGACTTTGAGTTTGTCTATTAAATCGGCTAATCGCTATTGCCGTATTCCGCTTTTTTGAGTATTTTAGAAACAAGGAGATAGAAAATGGCTAAACAGCTTATCTTTAATGAAGAGGCGCGCAAAAAGCTGCTTTCTGGCGTTGAGCAAATTTCCCAGGCCGTGAAAGTTACGCTTGGTCCCAAGGGGCGCAATGTGCTTCTTGATAAGAAATTTGGTGCGCCTACCGTAACAAAGGACGGCGTTTCCGTCGCGAAAGAAATTGAACTGGAAGACCCATACGAAAACATGGGCGCGCAGCTTTTGAAGGAAGTCGCTACAAAGACAAACGATGTTGCCGGCGACGGGACAACAACGGCGACTGTTCTTGCCTATTCCATGATCCGCGAGGGGCTCAAGGCAGTCGCGGCGGGAATGACTCCCCTTGAAATGAAAAGGGGAATCGACAAGGCTGTAGCGATAGCTGTTGACGACATCAAAAAGAACAGCAAGGAAATCAAGGGCTCCGACGAGGTCGCGAATGTTGCCTCCGTTTCCGCGAATAACGATGAGGAAATCGGAAAAATCCTTGCAGAAGCAATAGAAAAAGTCGGCAAGGACGGCGTTATTACGGTGGAAGAAGCCAAGACAATGGAAACCACCACAGACTATGTCGAGGGAATGCAGTTTGATCGCGGGTATATTTCTTCTTATTTTGTAACCGACCGCGATAGAATGGAAACCGTTTTTGAAAATCCCTATATCCTCATTCACGACAAGAAAATTTCCAACATGAAGGATATGCTCCCGCTTCTGGAAAAGATTGCCCAGAGCGGCCGCCCGCTTCTTATCATTGCAGAAGATGTTGACGGCGAGGCTCTCGCTACTCTTGTGGTGAACAGCCTGCGCGGAACGCTTAAAACCTGCGCTGTAAAGGCACCCGGCTTTGGCGATCGCCGCAAGGCCATGCTTGAAGATATTGCCATTCTTACAGGCGGCGAGGTTATTACCGAAGAGCTCGGCCTAAAGCTAGAAAATGCTGACATTTCGCAGCTCGGAGAGGCAAAGAGCGTCAAGGTTGACAAGGACAACACAACGATTATTGACGGCGCGGGCAAGCAAAAAGACATCAAGGATCGCATTGCCCAGATAAAGGCGCAGGTTGAAGAGACAACGTCCGATTACGACAAGG
>CAZDXD010000256.1:0-1880 GCA_964509415.1 uncultured Treponemataceae bacterium | reverse complement strand
CGCTGTAGGGGCGGCGGCGCACTGCCTCCGTAAGCTGCCCGCCCTCGTCATAGCCCACATAGCCGGGGGGCGCGCCAATAAGCCGGCTTACGGCAAACTTTTCCATATACTCGCTCATGTCAATGCGGGTGAGGGCTTTCTCGTCATTAAAAAGAAAGTCCGCAAGCGTCTTTGCAAGCTCGGTCTTGCCTACGCCCGTAGGTCCTATAAAAAGGAAGCTACCTAGCGGGCGGTTCTCGTCGGAAAGCCCCGCGCGGTTGCGCCGAATAGCGTCGGCAACTGCGCTAACCGCCTCGTCCTGGCCTACAACGCGGCGGTGCAGCACGTCCTCAAGCTCAAGGTACTTTTGCTTTTCGCTTGCCATCATCTTGCTTACAGGAATCCCTGTCCAGGCAGAAACAACGGAGGCAATGTCCTCCTCTGCAATTTCCTCGCGCAAAAGCCGCTTAGCCTCCCCGCTTGCGCCCTCGCCGCCTTCGATAGCGACTTCGGCATTAAGCTTCTTTTCCAGCTCCGGGATTTTGCCGTACTTTAGCTCGGCCGCCTTCTCCAAGTTGCCCTCTCTAGTGTAGCGCACTTCGTCGAGCCGCAGCTGCTCAAGCTGCTCCTTTATTTGGCGGCTTTCGTCTATGCGCTTTTTTTCGTTTTCCCACTGAAGGCGCATGGCGTTCCTTTTTTCAGAAAGGCCAGAAAGCTCCTCTTCAATCTTTTGTAGCCGCGCAAGCGAGGCGGGGTCGGTTTCCTTTGCAAGGGCCTGCTTTTCTATTGTAAGCTGCAGGATTTTGCGCTCAACCTGGTCAAGCTCCGTAGGCTGGCTTTCAATCTCCATCTTTAGGCGGCTTGCTGCCTCGTCCACTAGGTCAATCGCCTTGTCGGGCAAAAAGCGGCTCGTTATGTAGCGGTCCGAAAGCGTCGCCGCCGCCACTAGCGCCTCGTCCTTTATGCGCACGCCGTGATGCACCTCGTATTTTTCCTTTAGGCCGCGCAAAATGGCGATTGTGTCCTCAACGGTAGGCTCGGCGCAGTAAACCTGCTGAAAGCGGCGCTCTAGCGCAGAATCTTTTTCTATATACTTGCGATACTCGTCGAGCGTCGTGGCCCCGATAACATGCAGCTCGCCGCGAGAAAGCGCGGGCTTTAGCATGTTGGAGGCGTCCATTGAGCCCTCCGCCGCCCCCGCGCCCACAAGCGTGTGAAGCTCGTCAATGAAGAGGATTATGCGTCCTTCCGACTTCTGCACCTCCTGAATGACCGCCTTCATCCGCTCTTCAAACTCGCCGCGGAACTTAGCCCCGGCGACAAGCGCGCCTAAGTCAAGAGATAAAAGGCGCTTGTCGCGCAAAGAGTCGGGCACGTCGCCTGAAACAATGCGCCGCGCAAGTCCTTCAACAATCGCCGTCTTGCCAACGCCGGGCTCGCCAATGAGGACGGGATTATTCTTTGTGCGGCGGCTTAAAACTTGCATTACGCGCCTAATCTCTTCATCACGGCCGATAATCGGGTCAATCTTTTCTTGGCGGGCAAGGGCTGTAAGGTCACGGCAGTACTTTTCGAGCGCCTGCATTGTTGATTCGGGGTCTTCGCTTGTAATATTTTGGTTTCCGCGAATTTCCCTAAGCGCCGAAAGCGCCTGCTCTCTCGCAATCCCTGCCTTTTTAAGAATAGAAGCCGCCTCGTCCCCCGCGTTAAGCATCGCAAGGAGAATGTGCTCGGTGGAGACATACTCGTCCTTCATGTCGGCGGCTTCCTTTTCGGCATTTGCGAGCGTCTTAGCCGCCGCGGCGGAAAAATGCGCCTGCGCAGAATCTCCCGTAACGCGCGGCAGGCGCCTAATGGCCGCTTCCGTTTCGGCGGCAATTCTCCGCGCGGGCACTCCAATG
>CAZDXD010000255.1:0-1883 GCA_964509415.1 uncultured Treponemataceae bacterium | reverse complement strand
GAGTAAAGCCCCGATGAGGCGCAGGACTCCACAAAGGCGATTATGTCTTCTATCCAGAAAAAGCCCTTGTTGCGCACTCGCACGCGCACAACGCCGCGTTGGTTATGCGCCCCGTGCTTGCTTATCGCCTTGGAGCATGGGCACACGGTGGATACGGGCACTTCAACTGAAACGGTAAAGAGGCGTGAGGGTTTGCCTTCGGCAGACGAAAGCGACACCTCGCCTTCGTAGCTGCAGTTGTAGCTCATCATGCCGGGCTGCCCAGAGACGGGAGCGCGCTTTTCAAGAAAAAACGGGAACGAGAGCGAGCCAAACGCGCGCTCCGCGTCGAGCTTCTGCCTTATCTCTTCCAGCATGGCAAGGAAGCGCTTCATCGACAAGTCTTTTCTATAAGAATGGAAGACTTCGATAAAGCGGCTCATGTGCGTGCCCTTAAAGTGGCGCGGCAGGTTTACAAACAGGTCAGCCGTGCCCGTTGTGGTTTGCATTCCGTGCGCCTTGTCAAGCACGTCAACGGGGTAGCGCAAGCCCTTAACGCCCACCTTTTGCAAGGGGATGTCGCGCAGAGCAGGCTCATTCTGAACATCGCGCATTAGAGAGCTACATTACAAGCAAGGCAGGCGGCCTCAAGCGTGTTCTGCATTAGCATGGCGATTGTCATGGGGCCTACGCCTTTGGGCACGGGCGTAATGAACGCCGCCTTTTCCTTTACCGCTTCAAAGTCAACGTCGCCGCAGAGCCTAAAGCCGCTCTTTTTTGTAGCATCGGGCACTCGGTTTACCCCTACGTCAATCACGGCAGCATTTGGTTTTACCATATCAGCTGTTATCATCGCAGGTCTTCCGGCAGCGGCAATCAGAATGTCTGCCTGCCGCGTTATTTCGGCTAAGTCGTGCGTTCCCGTGTGGCAGAGCGTTACGGTAGCGTTGTATTCCCTTGTGGCAAGAAGAATGGAAAGCGGTTTTCCGACAATGTTAGAGCGCCCAACGATTACAGTGCGCGCCCCGTCAGTCGCTATGCCCGCTTCGCGCAAAAGGCATAAAACGCCCCGCGGCGTGCAAGGCAAAAACGCGCGGCTGCCCGCTACCATGTTGCCTAAGTTTACGGGGTGAAAGCCGTCAACGTCCTTTTTGGGGTCTATCGCGCTAATAACAAGGGCGGTATCTATATGCGCGGGCAACGGCAGCTGCACTAGAATGCCGTGAACGGCGGGGTCAACGTTTAGCTCCGCGATTATCCGCAATAGCTCGTCCTGCGGCACATCGGCGGGCAGCCTTATGGAGCGGTCTTTCATTCCGGCTTCCGCAAGCGCCTTTGTCTTTCCCGTAACGTAAGAAATGCTCGCCGGGTCGTCCCCCGCTAGAATCACCGCGAGGCAGGGCGTTACTCCCTTTTCTTCTATTAACCTAGCCGCGCCTTGAGCGGCTTCCCCGCGCACTTTCGCGGCGATTGCCGCCCCGTCTATAACAACAGCTGCCATATTTTCCCTCCAGCAAACTGAACGCGCCTTTCCGTAACCGAACGCGCCCGCGTTTTGTTCTTTTTTCAGTTGCCGCGTGCATTTTACCCTGCCAAGCGACTGTAGACAAGGGGCGGTCAATTTGCTATAAATGCAGGCTGAAAAGCGGCTTAAAATTACAGTGGAAATCTACTTGGCATGAAACGTTATTTACTGGCGAGTTTTCTTTTTGTTTGCGCGGCGGCTCTGCTTTTCGCGCAGGCTGACGACTACTACCCTGAAGATGAAGTCTCCGGCGGCTTTGATTATTTAAGCATCCGCAGGGGAGATCAGGTAATTAAGATTTCGCTCGGTATTAATGTCCCGCTTTGGATGCACGGGCCGTCTTTAAGCTACTATCCCTCCAACATGGACGTAGGCGGCG
>CAZDXD010000254.1:0-1884 GCA_964509415.1 uncultured Treponemataceae bacterium | reverse complement strand
GCGCGAGCAGGTTTTTGGCAAATTCTTTAGATTGAAGGTGCACGCCCGACACATTAACCGAGATTGGCACGGCGGGCTTTCTTGCCTTCAGTCTTTCCATCAAATACCTGCACACGCTCTCGTAGATGTAAAAGTCAATCATGGTGATAAGCCCGTTGCCCTCAAAGACGGGCAAAAAGATGCCAGGCGGGATGAGCTTGCCGTCCTTTTCCCAGCGCACTAGCGCCTCCGCGGCGACAACCTTCCCCGTTTTAAGGCTCACCTTTGGCTGCAAGTGAAAAAGGAATTCATGCCGCGCAAGGGCGGCGGGCAGCGAGTTGGTTAGCTGCGTCCTAAAGTCAAGGGCTTCCGCAACCTCCCCTGCGTAAATTTTGCTTGCATTCCTAAACTCGACCTTTTGCTCCTTGCGCAATGTGTTCGCGTTGTCAATCGCCTTTTGCACGTCCACCTCTGGCGGATTTACGCGGCAAGTCCCGCAAACAATGCGCAGGTTGCACCTAGGGTAACGTCTCACCTGGTTTTCAAGGAATTTCTCTATATTTATGCGGATTTCGCGGTTTAAGAGCCCGTCGCTTGCGCCCTTAGGCATTTTGATGAGTACAAGAAAGATGTCAGAAAACATCCTGCAGCCTAGCTCAAAGTACCTGTTTTCAGAAACAAAGTCGGCAAGCGCCTTGAGGAACATATTGCCCGACTTGTAGCGGTAAAACTCGTTTATGTACTTAAAGCCGCGCACGTCAAAGGCGCAAACGGCAAAGTCATTTTGCCCGCCGTCGCTTTGCACAGCCTCCGCCGCCGCGACGCGGAAATCATTGTAATTGTAAAGCCCGGTGAGCTGGTCGGTTTGCGAAATCTTTTTTACCATTGCCTCCGCGCGGATAAAGGCGCGAGCCTTTGCAAGGTAGCTAGAAAGGATTTTAGCGAACGTGCGCAAGAGAGAAAGAACATCGCGGGTCCATATAGCGCCGCCGCCAGCGCGCGCGAACACCAAAAAGCCCGAAAGCTCGCCCTCGCTGTATATTTTTGCGGCGGCAATGGAGCTTGCCTTCCCGCTTGGCAGCAGCTCGCCAATGCAAGAAAGGGCGCGCGCGGCCTCCTTGCCTGTGGCAATCCTGTCGGCGCCTAGCTTAAGCAGGGCAGCATCCCGCCTAGAAAGCTTAACCTGAGCTTTGCCCGCGCGCTTGCCCCACTCGTAGGTTTTTTGCGCCACAACATAGCCGCCATTTTCAAAAAACTCAATGACGCACTCGCTTTCAAGGCCATAGCGGTGCCCTATCTTTAATAGCGAAAGGTTTATCGCGCTGTCAATGTCCTTTGTGCCAGAAAGAATGTCAAGCAGCATGTCAGCGGTCCCGCTCCCCGCAGAGGGCATAAAGCTGCCCTCTCCTCCTTGCGCAGGCTCAAAGCGCAGGCCGAGTGTCTCTCCTTCCATTTCCGGCGAGTAAAACAAAAAGCCTTCAGTCTTGCATGCCTTCTGTATGTAGATGGTTTTTTTCGCTTTTTCTAAAAGCGAGCGCAGCTCCGCATCCCCAGATGTCATTACAACGCCCGCCGACACTGAAAGGGGCGGGATGGCAATCTCGCCCACATAGAGGCTGTGAATCATCTCGATTATTCTAGAGAGGATGTCCTCAAGCTCCGCGTCGTTGCGCATGTCCTTAAAAAAGAGGAGGAACTCATCGCCGCTAAAGCGCCCAAAAAGGCAATCCTTGCCGGCGCAAGCTTCCTCAACCTTTTCGGCCGCAAAGATAAGCAGCTCATCGCCAAAGACGCGCCCGAGCTTATCGTTAATCTCTTGAAGATTGTCGAACTCGACGAGCACAAGCGCGTCCCGCCTCACTTCGACCCTTGTTTCAAGCTCTTGAATGACGGCGCGCGTAATTT
>CAZDXD010000253.1:0-1900 GCA_964509415.1 uncultured Treponemataceae bacterium | reverse complement strand
AGGAAATTCTTTTAGAAGCAAAAGAACAGCTAATTCGGGAACGAAATCAGCAGGAAAGGGAGAACCGCAACCGCCGAAGCGAGTTGCAGCATTTCGAGCACCGCATAACTCAAAAAGAAGAAGCGCTGGATCGCCGGCAAGGCGAGCTGTCCAAGATTGAAAGACAGCTTGAGGAGCAAGAGAAAGCGCTTGCAGAGCGCACGCAGGTTCTTGAAGGGGAAGAGCTTCGCTACAGGCAGGAGCTTGAGCGCATTTCCGCGCTTACTGCGGAAGAAGCAAAAAGCCTTATCATCAAGAACATGGAAAACGAAGCCCGCCATGACGCTCAAGGGCTTCTCAACAAAATCGAACAGGAAACGCAGGCTACCGCGGAACAAAAAGCGCGGGAGATTATTGTTGAAACCATTCAGCGCATTGCAACGGAAACCACAGGAGACGTTACTGTCGCCACGGTAAGCCTTCCAAGCGACGAGATGAAAGGCCGCATTATAGGAAGGGAAGGCCGCAACATCAGGACGCTTGAAACAATAACCGGCGCGGACATTATCATTGACGACACGCCGGAAGCCGTTGTCGTTTCATGCTTTGACCCGGTAAGGAAAGAGATTGCTCGGCTTTCGCTGGAGCGGCTCGTGCTTGACGGGAGGATTCACCCTGCGCGGATTGAAGAAATTGTTCAGAAGGTTACGCGCGAAGTCAATCAAAAAATCTATGAAGAGGGAGAGCGCACTCTCTTTGACTTGAGCATTCACAATATGAGCCAAGACGGAATCCGCGCGCTCGGGCGGCTTTATTTCCGCACAAGCTATGGCCAGAATGTGCTAACGCACTCTAGGGAAGTTGCGGTAATTGCCGGAATGCTTGCGGCGGAAGTAGGCGCCGATAGGGAGCTTGCAATGCGGGCAGCCCTTTTGCATGACATTGGCAAGGGCGTGGAGAATGATTCGGACCAGAACCATGCTGAAGCGGGAATGGAAATTGCCCGCAAAATGCGCGAAGACCCGAAGGTAGTCAACGCCATAGGCGCCCACCACAACGACATAGAGCCTGAAACAATCGAAGCGGTAATTGTTCAAATAGCGGACGCTATTTCCGCCTCAAGGCCGGGCGCCAGGCGCGAAACAATAGACAATTACATCAAGCGCCTTGAAAACCTTGAAAGCATAGCCGAACAGTTTGAAGGCGTTGAAAAGGCATACGCTATCCAGGCGGGGCGGGAGCTTAGGGTGCTCGTTTCAAGCGAAAAGATTTCGGATGCGTCGATGACAGATTTAAGCCGCAACATAGCGAAAAAGATAGAGTCCGACCTGCGCTACCCCGGAAAAATCCGCGTAACGCTTATAAGGGAATCGCGCATAGTGGAGTACGCCCGCTAAACAAAAAGCAGCCGGTTCAAGCCGGCTGTTTTTTATTTGCCGCTTGCTTCGCTGTACTTTCCGACGGTTTTTCGCTATACTTGCGTCTGCCATGAAAAAAAACGGCGCGTCTTTGCGCACAGGCAACCCTTCTTCTCCCGCGGCAATACTGCGCCGCGTTTTGCTGATTATACTTGGCTCCGCTTTAATGGCGGTAAACTTAAACTCGTTTGTGCACGCCGGCGGCCTTTTCCCCGGCGGATTCAGCGGGCTTACCATCTTAATACAAGAGATAGCGGAAAAATATTTTGGCTTAAGCCTTTCTTACGCGCTTGTCAACCTGCTTCTCAACGCGGCGCTCGTCATAATCAGCTTCCTTTATATAGGCAGAAAGTTTACAGCCCTCTCGCTGCTGGCGGTTGTTCTTACAGGCCTTTTTACCGACATAATCCCCAGCATGAACCTTACAAGCGACATCCTGCTCCTTTCCATTTTTGGCGGCGGGCTTAACGCCATCGCGGTTTACTTTTGCCTCAAGGCGGGCG
>CAZDXD010000252.1:0-1906 GCA_964509415.1 uncultured Treponemataceae bacterium | reverse complement strand
CCGGCATTCCGATAGTGTTTCTTACTGCGGACGAGGACAACGAAACCGAAATAAGGGCGCTTGAAGCGGGCGCAATGGACTTTATTAAAAAGCCCTTTGTGGCGGAGGTGCTCCTTTTGCGTGTGCGGCACACGATTGACTTAATCCGCCTTCAGAACGAGCTTTCAAGCGAAGTTGAAAAGCAAACCCACAACGTGATAATCCAGAGCGAGAAGCTGCAGAAAATGTCCATGCAGGTTATCGCCGCGCTTGCGGAAGCGGTTGACGCGAAAGACGAATACACGCGCGGGCATTCGGGGCGCGTTGCGTCCTATTCCGTTGAAATTGCAAAACGGGCGGGGCATTCCGAAGCTGCCCAGAACTACATATACATGGCAGGGCTTCTCCATGACATGGGAAAGATAGGAATACCGGACGCGGTACTCAACAAGCCTTCTGCCCTTACCGATGAAGAGTATGAGCTGATAAAAAGCCATCCTGTAATCGGCTGGGAGATTATGCGCAAGATTTCGGAGCTTGCCGATATCCTCCCCGGCATTAGAAACCACCACGAGCGCTATGACGGCAAAGGCTACCCCGACGGGCTTAAAGGAGATGATATCCCCGTTATCGCGCGGATAATCGCCGTAGCGGACTCATACGATGCCATGACCTCAAGGCGAAGATACAGCGACATCACGCCGCAAGAAAAGGTGCGCGCGGAAGTTGAGGCGGGAAAGGGCAACCAGTTTGACCCCGTGTTTGCCGACATTATGCTTGAGATAATCGACGAGGACAAAGACTTTAACTTGAGGGAAAAATAAGCGTTTTTAACTAAAAACAGGAGCTTTTATGGACTTGGACTTGAGCTATAAGAAAGAACGGCGGTCAGATTATTTGCTAATGCTCGTCTGGCACACTGTCTTTTTTGCCATGTTTGCGGTGGTAACCTTTATGCTGGACTGGGACAAAAACGTCCTCATTTTTATAACCGTTATTCTTGTAGCCTGCTGGGTTGTACACTTTACGATGGATATTCCCGAAGTCTACAAGACATGGATTTTCTTTCTTGAAGGCATGGTGGAGTTCTTTTTTTACGGTCAGCACGCTACAAGCCTGTGGGACATGACAGCGGTGTATTCTTTTATCCTGTTTCTTTATTACCGCAACAGGATAAAGCGGATGATTACCATCAGCATGCTGGTTTACTATTTTACGCTTGCTTGCAATTTTCTTTTTGAATCGCGTTTTGATTTTGAAATATCGCCCCTCAATATTGCAAGGCTCGTCTTGCACTGCACTGTTGTGTACGCCGCCTCCAAAATGGTAAAGAGCTTTATAACAAAGGACTTGCAGAGGATGGCGGACTTGAATAGGGAAGTCTACGTCCTTGAAGAGAAGAACAACAGGACAATTGACTTTCTTTCAAACGTTTCGCACGAGCTTCGCACACCTATAAACGTTATAACGGGCACTAGCACCATCGCGCTCAAGCAAGACATGAGCTCTGAAAGAAGGCTGAATATCCTTTTTATGCAGGAAGCAGGGTATAAGCTTTTTTCCCTTGTTGATGAAATCCTTGACTACGCGGAAATCTCTTCCAGCAAGGTTATTCTTTTTGAAGAGAACTATATGTTTTTGTCGCTTGCGAATGACATTATAAGCGACAGCCGAAATATACCGGTTGGCGGCAATGTGGAGGTTATTTTTGACATTGACACCGCCATTCCTGCAATGCTTTCGGGCGATGCCAAGAAAATCAAGAAAGTGATACGCCTTTTAATCGACAACGCCATCAAGTTTACAAATCTGGGCGCGGTGTATGTTAAAGCAGAAGCCTTGCAGAAAAGCTACGGCGTGAACCTGCGCTTTGAAGTAAGGGACACTGGGAAGGGCATTAAAGGAGAAGACATCGCTAAAATATCGA
>CAZDXD010000251.1:0-1912 GCA_964509415.1 uncultured Treponemataceae bacterium | reverse complement strand
TCGTATGAGTGTTGCAAAAATCGCCGTTTTTCTACCTGAAAAATCGCCGTTTTTGCGCAACGAAAATCGCCGTTCTTGTACCGAAAAAACCGCTGCTTGCTCCTCTTGCCTAGCCTCAAAGCGGCATCTTGGCTTTAAGGCGCGTCCTGTTCCCTGTTAAATTTAATTACAAGCTGCAAAAGAGCGGGGAGGCTTTCATTTGGCGTTTTCTTGATTTCTTCTATAATTAAATCAAAAGCGGAGAAAGGCGGTTTTTTGCCCGTGCCGGAATCAGCGGCAATGTCCCAAACAGCCTCCCTGCTGTAAGAAGGGTGAGGAGCTGTTCCGTCTACAAGATATTCAACGGTAACGCCCAGAGCGTGCGCCAGCTTGACGGCAACATCAGCGGAAGGAATGGCTTCTCTGTAGCCTATGTACATATTAAGCGTGTTAACGCTTATGCCCGCTTTTGCGGCGAGCGTCTTGGCGGTCAGGTTCTTCCTTTCCATAAGCAGCCTAAGCCGTTCTCTGAGGGTCACGCCGCGATGATACACCAATGCCTATGCATTTACGGCGTTTTTGGTGTGATAACACCAAAAAGCGTTTATTCGCGTCTCCAAGGTCGGGTCAGCATTGTTGCCGAAGGAAATTGCAGGGATAAAATAACGTTGAATATTCGCAATCCGCACTTTTGGTCTGCAGAAGATCCGTACCTTTATAATCTTGTTCTGTTAACGGAAAATGAGAAAATTGAAAAGCGGGTGGGATTGAAGATAGTAGAAATAAAAGATTCTGTTTTCCTGCTTAATGGAAAGGCAATAAAGCTTAAAGGCGTGAACAGGCATGACAGTGACCCGGAAACGGGGTTTGCAATATCTAAAAAACAGCTGGAGAAAGATCTGCTCCTTATGAAGCAGCACAATATAAATGCCATAAGAACCAGCCACTACCCTAGCGCTCCGTTTGCATATGACTTGTATGATAAATACGGATTTTATGTAATTGCCGAAGCCGATTTGGAAGCTCATGGAAATATCTTTCATCATGTAAGGAACAGAGGGATATGGATAAATCCTAGAGAAAACAGGGAACAGTTGTATTTTGAAAATCCTGTTTTTGGAAGAATGGTCTCTGATGAGAGGTTTGAAAAAGCTGTAATTGACCGCGTTCTTCTTAACTATGAACAGCAAAAGAATGCAACATGCAGGATAATTTGGTCGCTAGGGAATGAATCCGGATGGGGACCATGCCTTGAGAAAGCTGCCAGAATCTTAAAAGAAAAAGATCCTTTAACTCCGATTCATTATGAAAGTTCAATCTATATTGATCCGGGGAACGATACATCAAGAGACTGCTTGGATCTTTACAGCAGAATGTATCCAAGTCCGGAAGTTATGGAACATTACGCGGAACATCAGCTTATGATGAAACCGTTTGTGGCATGCGAATATATACACAGCATGGGCAACGGACCGGGAGGCATTGAAGATTACTGGAGCATTATCTACCGATACGACACTCTTTTGGGAGGGTTCGCATGGGAATGGGCGGATCATTCGGTTTTCAAAGACGGAAAGCATTTATATGGCGGAGATTTCGGCGAGAAAATCCATGACGGAAACTTCTGCGTGGACGGGCTGGTGTCTCCTGAAAGAAAGGTAAAGCCAGGCTTGCTGGAATATAAAAATGTTCTGCGCCCTGTAAGAGCCGAGCTAAAAGAAATGAACAATGGCGAGGCAATAATACGGATAAAAAATATGCTTGATTTCCTTAACGCGGAAGAAGTTCTTTTCTTGAAGGTTGCAATTTATGAAAATGGAAAACGTTTGAAAGAGCTTGTTATTGAAGGCGGGGATATAAACGTAGAACCTCGCCATACAAAAGAAATAAGCATACCCGTATGCTATAAGGAAAGGCATTCATTAAAAGAGAT
>CAZDXD010000250.1:0-1917 GCA_964509415.1 uncultured Treponemataceae bacterium | reverse complement strand
TTTAGCGCGCACAAGCTAGGGGGCGCGCGGGGGGTAGGTCTTCTTTACTGCAACACCCGCATTGAGCCGCTTAACGCAGGCGGCGGGCAGGAAGGCGGAATGCGCCCGGGCACGGAAAACCTGTATGGCGCGTGGTCAATGGCGGCTGCGCTTAAAAAGGCGGTTAGCCGCCTTTCTGACGCGGAGGAAGCCGCGCGTGTTGCAGAAGTTTCCGCCGCCTTGTTTAGGCAAGTTACGTCGGTAAAAGGCGTTAATCCCCTTCCCCCGTCAAGGGAGGAGCGCGATGAGCGGTTTTCTCCTTTTATTTTCCAATTTACGAATGCGGAGTTGCCGGGCGAGGTGCTAGTTCGCGCGCTTTCTGACAAGGGCGTTTTTGTCTCTACAGGCTCGGCGTGCTCGTCAAAAAAGAAGGCGCGGCCTGTACTCGCCGCAATGAAAACGCCGCAAAAAGAAGCCGCTAACGCCTTCCGCGTTTCTATCGGGCGGGAGACTACAATGGACGAGGTAGCGCTTTTAGCGCAGGCGCTCGATCAAGTCCTTTCAGCGGCGCGTTAATGCGCTAGTGCACAATCATACATAAATCATATATATAGAAGGAAGTTATGGAAAAAACGAGCATTTTTCTTGCGCGGGTGGGAGAGCTTACCCTAAAGGGTGGCAACCGCCGTGACTTTGAACGCTGCCTTGTGCAAAACGCGCAGCTTTTTCTTGAAGGGAGCGGCGCGAAAGTGCGATTAAGCTCCGGCCGGCTTTATGTGCGCTGCCCAGCTGAAAGCGAACCGTCAGCCGAGTTTGCGCTTTCGCACCTTGCGGGGATTGCAGGCTGGGCAAAGGCTCGCGTTGCAGAAAAAACGTTGGGCGCAATCGAGCAAGCTGTGCTTGAGGAAGCGGAAGCCGCTAAGGCCGCCGGCTGCCGCACATTTAAGATAGAAGCAAAGCGCGGGGACAAGTCCTTTCCGCTCAACTCCTTTGAAATAGCGCGGGAGGCGGGAGCGGCTGTTGCAGGGGCGGGAATTATGGCGGTTGACGTGCACAACCCCGATGTTGTCATTACGGTAGAAGTGCGGGAGGAAGCCTTTGTTTACGGCAAAGAAAGCCCTGCCCCTCGCGGCCTGCCATGCGGCACTGGCGGGCACGCTCTTTTGCTCTTGTCGGGCGGGATTGATTCGCCTGTTGCGGGCTACAGAATGATTTGCCGCGGCATGAAGGTGGACGCTGTCTATTTTCACTCGCACCCGTACACGTCGCCCGAAGCGCAGAAAAAGGCGGAAGACTTAGCCGCCATTCTCGCCACGTACAACTTGGGCGGGCACCTTAACGTGGTGCCGTTTACGGAAGTGCAAAAGCGCATAAAGGAGAAGTGCCCCGAAGCGTTTACAACGGTAATCTTGCGCGTCTGCATGGTAAAGGCGGCGGAAACGCTCGCACGGCGCATAGGGGCTCAAGGCCTTGTAACGGGCGAGAGCTTAGGGCAGGTTGCAAGCCAAACGATGGAAAACCTAGCCTGCGTCAATTCCTTTGCAGGGCTTCCCGTGCTCCGCCCGCTTGTAGGCATGGACAAGGACGAAATAACGGCAACCGCAAGGAAAATAGGCGCGTTTGACATATCAATTTTGCCATACGAGGACTGCTGCACGCTCTTTTCGCCAAAGCATCCTGTCTTGAAAGCAAAGATTGAAGAAGTTGCTGCGATAATGCAGGAGCTCAACATAGAGCCGCTTTTAGAAGAGGCGCTCAAAAACAGGGAACACATCCGCTTTTCGCGCTTTGGGGAGAGGCTTTAGGTGTCAGCGCTGCACGCGCTGTCGGATAAAGCGATGTTTCCGTCAGCAGGACAGACATTGACGGAACTGTTGCCAGCCGCAAGAATGACACGCCTACTCTTGCAAACACCGCCGCTGATTTGAGTGTACCCCC
>CAZDXD010000249.1:0-1935 GCA_964509415.1 uncultured Treponemataceae bacterium | reverse complement strand
GTTTCTTCCGGTATGTTAAAAATGATTTCTTCAGGGGATAATTCCATGTCTTTTTCAGTCATTGAGCAGGATTGTATCACAGGACAGATGATTTTGAAATAACGGGAAGGGCAATGTCGGATTTTTTTATCGGTCAGCTTTTGGTTTTTGCCGCTCTTCTTCCTGTTCTTCTCCGCCCCTTCCTTAAACCTCTGCGCGAGCTTACTGGGATTCCATTGCTTGCGCTTTTAGCGGTGGCAGTGTGCGCGGGAACTGCCGCTTCAGGGCTGCGGTTTCTTTTCCTCCCGCTTTTTGCCTTTACGCTCATCGTTCTTTTTTCGCAAATGCCGCGCCTTGTTTCAATGGCAAGGGGGCTTCCTTCAGACTGGTTTGGAACTGGCACAAAAATCTTCAATGCATTCGCCCTCGCGCTTTTCGCGGCGCTCGCGGTCTTTTCCGCGCTTTTTATGCCGGAATCTTCCTATGTTCCTGAAAAAGAGATAAGCGCTGCAACAGAGCGGATGCCGCTCTCTGCCGGATTCCGCTACCGCTTTCATGTTTTTACTGCGGAAGAAGCTGACGCGCAGGCAGACGACGCAGCTGACAACCTGCCTGACAATACGCGCGCGGTTATCCTTTACTTTCCGTCTTTTCCGGCCGGCAAATCGGGAAGAGATACGCTTCTTGCAATGGCGGCGGAACGGGGCTTTACGGCTTTGGCTGCGCACTGGAGCGGAAAAAATCTTTATTTCGACAGCCTTATGAATCCTGAAGGATTAAGGGATTTTAGGCAAATTATCTATTCTATAGGGCAGTCCTTCAAAATGGGCGGCACGGAAGCACGATATGCTGCCCGGTTTGAGCAGGCGCAGGAAGGCGTTATGCAGACTGTCATTCTTGACACGGCGCGGTTTGCGGCGGGGCATTCCTTGCGGGAAAACCCAGGCGGCAGCGTGAGGCTATTTGCCATTGCGGAAGGATACACCTGTGCGTCTCTCGCGGCTGTTGCAAGCGCAAATCCAGGCTTGTTTGCAGGCGCGGTTTATCTTCTCCCCGAAGAAAAATTAGACGATTTTAGCGAGCCCGAAACCTCCTGTTTTTACCAGCACGGGCTTGGGCAGGCTATCCCGAATGCCGCGTCGGAGTTTCCGCAAATTGCCATAACAGACAGCGGGGAAGGTGCGTTTGGCTTTGGTGAAATGACAGCTGAAGACCCCGCGCTGGCGGCTCTGCTTGGGCTTGAAAGGGATAGGGGCAGGCGGCTTGCGCAGCTTGCGGGAGAGCGCGTTCTTTCTTGGATTGAAATGCGCAATGCCCGCATGGATAGCTCAAGCGGTGAAAGCGCAAGAATAGCCGAAGAAGAAATGCATTTGCCGGCAGAACCGGAAGGAGACACGATATGAAAACAAGCGAATTTGCCGCGTGGCTTGACAGGCGGCTTGAAATTGAAGCGTACCGGGGAAAAGATATTTCCCTTAACGGGCTTCAGCTTGGCGCGAGCGAAAAGGCGGTAAAAAAGGCAGCCTTTGCAGTCGATGCCTGTCTGGAAAGTATTAGGCGCGCGGCTCAAGGCGGCGCAGACATTCTCGTTGTGCACCACGGCTTTTTCTGGGGGAGCCCGCTTGCAATAACTGGCGCGCACTACAAAAGGGTAAAGGCGCTTTTGGACGCCGACATGGCGCTTTACGCCGCCCACATTCCGCTGGATGCTAATCCCGAAATAGGCCACAACGTCTGCATTGCCCGCGCCATCGGGCTTGAGCCGTCATCTATCAAGCCCTTTGGCGAGTGGCGCGGCATGGTAATCGGGGCTCAAGGGAGCTTTCCGCAGGAAGAGACGCTCGATTCCGTTATTGAAAGACTTTTTCCAAACGGCGAAAGGGCAGCGCATATTCTCCCCTTCGGTCCTGAAAGAATAAGGACAGCGGGCATTGTTTCAGGAGGCGGCGGAAGCGA
>CAZDXD010000248.1:0-1946 GCA_964509415.1 uncultured Treponemataceae bacterium | reverse complement strand
TAGTTTTCTAGTGGTCTAGTGTACTAGTTGTCTAGTTTGCTAGTTTATATGGCGCGGCAAGCAAAGTTGAGCAAGGCAAAATGTGCGCCGCAAGGCTTAAGAATTGGGGAAAAAGCGCTATTCGGGAAGGTCGCTTCCTGTGTATTTTTCCCCGCGCGACATTTCGTAGAGAAAGCGGACGTTTTCGGGCGCAAGTTCCGCGAAGGCGAGAGAGCAAAAAAGAAGGGAGCCGCGGGAGACGCTAAAGAAAACTCCGCATTCCGCTTCGATTTTGCGCAAGCCAAGTTCCATGCAAAAAGAGCCCCGCTGCGCAGCGCCTTTTAACGTGCGGATTTTTTCGGCAAGCGCGGCATAGTTCGCGGGGCGATTCGCAGGCTCTTGCATTGCGCCTTCCCGCTCATCATGCGGAAAAAGGGAGGCGGCAGCCGCGATAGGAAAGCAGGCGAGGGCGCCCTTGTGGTCAAGGTAGAATAGAACGCCGCTTGTGCCGCCGGGCGCGAAGTTTTCAAGGGCTTCGGCGGCAAAAAGAGCCGCCCCTGACTCGCTATTTGCGAATTTGGAAAAGCTCATCATCCGCTCGTTTCTGTCGGTTGTGTCAAGCGGGAAATCCTTGCGGACGCGCACGCTTAAAGCGCCTGACAGGGCATCTCCGCTTAGCAAAACTTTTCCGCTTGCGGAAGGCAAAAAGGGCGATTCCTCGTCAGCGTAAAAAAGGGCTTCTGCGCGGCAGAAACTGCGGCTTTCAATGGAAGAAATTGCAGCCGAAAAGCAAACGCGGCGGGTTTTGTAAAAAAAGCAAAACAGGCATTGAACGCCCCGCGGCAGCTTGCTTTCGCTAATGAAGGCTTCATCGAAAAAAAAGCGCCGCGACTGCAGGTCAAAGCTGTAAAATTGCGGGCGGCAAACCGCGGCGGAAACTGGCGCGCCTGACGCTCCGTTCTTTGGACTTGGCATGACGGAAATTTCCAAAGGCGGCTTTGAAGCTGCCACGTTGGAAAGCACGTATTCACTTTCCAGCCTGCTTAACTGCCTTCTCATAGGAATCACCGTCAAAAATCACGTCAACCGCCTTCCACTCCCCTTCTTCCAAAACCGCTTCTGCGGAAGCAAAAACCGGCTCAAAAGCGCGGCTTTCCCCATCCGCATTATCCGCAAGGCGCATGCGGAAAGTGGCGCGGGCGCTTCTTCCGTCAGCGGCAATTTCAACACCTGCGAAGGCGGCATCAGCAATTGGGGGAAGGCGGCGCGTCATGTGTCTAAGCATAACGGGAATAAAGGGCGAGGTTGAAGCGGCTTTTACACTTGAAAAATCGCGGGATTTTAGGCTCAAAGCGATGCTGTTAAAAAGCTCGATAAGCTCTTGCGGCGCGGCGGAAAAGTCAAGGCTTCCCGCGCCGGGTAGGAGGGGCGGCACTGGCTTTCCCGCCATGAGAGCTGCAAGAGGGGCGGCAGGAAACGCGCCCGTGTCTTGCTCAAGGAATGCGCTGTCTTCGGAATCAGCTGCCAGAAGCTCAAAGCGGCGCACAGTGCGGGAGCGTCCGGAGCCTTCTCCTGAAGCGGAAGCGCCTTCCCGTTCCGCCCTTTCTGTCCACCCGAAAGCGGAAAAGCGCTCTTCGGCCTTGCTGCGCACAGTCTGCGGAAAAGCGACAGCGCAAACTGCGCATATAAAGGAAGAAAGAGCCAGAGTGCGCGGAAAAAGGCGGAATAAAAGACGCAAGGATAGTTTAGGCATTTGCTAGATGAGTATAGCACAAGAGGCGCAATATGGACAGGGTAAGGTAGTGTCAATAATCTTTAGCAAATTCTTTGCATTCTCTTGACAAAAACAAGAAAGCTGTGATATGATTATTTAACCGATGCGCAAACAAACAAACAAACAAACAAACAAACAAACATACATACATACATACATACATACATACATACATACATACATACATACATAC
>CAZDXD010000247.1:0-1972 GCA_964509415.1 uncultured Treponemataceae bacterium | reverse complement strand
TGGAAAGCGTCCTTTCGTTTGATTTGGGGTGGCTCTTCCACGGCCTTACGAACAATGGGGTCGCGCTAGGCATAAATTACGAGCGGCTTGTTGTGCCGCACTTTTCTCTGCGCGGCACGGCAGGGGCCATGTTCTTCAACGTGTCCGCGCTGGACGCATACGCGGCTGATGTCTCAATCTCGCTTTACGCAAACTGGTATCCGCTTTCGAGGATGCTCGACAAGCTCTATGTGGGAGTCGGGGCAACTGTGGACTTTGTGTGCTACTTTGGAGGCAGCACACTCCCCGACCCGCCAGAGGACGCGCTTGTCTCGATTACGCCTACCATTGGCTGGAAGCAGAACATCGCCAACGTTGTGGTGCTTGACTTTTTTGGCGGCTACAGCTTTATTGTCTTTAACTCGCAGCGCATTCGTGCCGCAGAGGAGTATATCCGAAGCGGCGTTCAGCTAGGCATAAGGTTCAAGATTTTGTGGCGGCCGGGAAAATTCAGAGCTTAGCGTTTGGCGCTAATTTTGTTCTTTAATGAAAAACTCCCAAGCGCAGCCTGTTTCATCTTCCGCAGCATCGGGGTAGCAGCTTAGGCAGCGGCACTCTATTCGGCTGTCTATTTCCGCTGCAAAGCCTGCGTATTCTGCAAGGCCTGCCGGCTTGCACGGGTGCAGCGGCATTCCTTTCTTCTTTCTGGTTGCCTGCACAGAGCACTCGACTGTTCGGTACAAAAGCCTGCCTTCCGCAAGCGTGATTTCGTAGGGGTTTACGTTGGCGACAAACCTTAAAGGGAGGGCGGCGGCAAGCCCTTCAAGCCCGGAGTTTTCAGGAAGGCGCAAGAATGCCTTTATGCGCCGCGCTTCCGTTATGGTAAAGCGCTTCCATGCTTCTATGTCGTGGAACATGGCGGCATCCATGCCGGAGTTTCTTTCTATAGATTGAAACCATACGCCGTCAATCGCCAGCATGTTTTTAGAGTAAATTTCGGCAAGCCGTATCAGCTCTTCCCTCGACAATTCTTGCAGCCTGCTGTTTGTGTATCCGTCCATGCTTGCCTCCGCTAAAGATAGGCTAGGGTCATGATACCATTGTGCCCCTGCCGCTTCAAGGGCGGGGTGTTTTTTGCGGCGCGCTTTTGGTATAATACCGC
The DNA here is from genome assembly GCA_964509415.1 of uncultured Treponemataceae bacterium. Classification (GTDB taxonomy): domain Bacteria; phylum Spirochaetota; class Spirochaetia; order Treponematales; family Treponemataceae; genus Avitreponema. The sequence goes on along the minus strand of CAZDXD010000247.1, from coordinate 831 downwards.
ATGGCTCACTGCATTGTTCCCGAAGCTGAAGAAATATTGGATGAGGCAATCCCCGTTCTTGACAAGGGGTTTGTCCGACTTGTTGATTATATGGGCGGAGATGCCCGCATTGTGCAAGCTGCGCGCGTTTCATACGGAGAGGGCACAAAGAGCGTGCGCGAGGATGCGGCGTTAATCGACTACCTTATGCGAAACAGGCATACCTCGCCCTTTGAGCAGGTGGAGCTCACTTTCCATGTGAAGCTGCCGATTTTTGTCGCGCGGCAGTGGATAAGGCACAGGACAGCGAGCGTCAACGAAATTTCAGGCCGATATTCCGTACTGAAAGACGAGTGCTATGTCCCGGCAACAGAGGACATTGCGGCGCAAAGCTCTTCCAATAAGCAGGGAAGAAGCGATGAGGGCTTTCCTGCTGAAGCCGCCAAAGAGATTGCCGCTGAGATGAAGCACGTTCAAGAGGATGCTTTCGGCTCGTACCACAGCTTGCTGGAGAAAGACGTTGCGCGCGAGCTTGCCCGCATAAACCTGCCGCTTTCGGCTTACACCGAGTGGTACTGGAAAATCGATATGCACAACCTCTTCCATTTTCTAAAGCTGCGATGCGACGCGCATGCGCAGAAGGAAATCCGCGCCTACGCCGATGTTATATTGGGCATTTGCAGGCGCGTTGCCCCGCTCGCTACAGCCTCCTTTGAGGCGCACATAAAAGGCGGCGTAAACTTTTCTTCTGCCGAAATGCAAGCCCTTCGCAACCTGCTTGAAGGGAAAGACGCGGGGCTTACAGGCAAGGAGCTTAGCCGCTTTGAAGAGAAGCTAAGAACGGGACGGCAG
>CAZDXD010000246.1:0-1976 GCA_964509415.1 uncultured Treponemataceae bacterium | reverse complement strand
TTCTAAAAAAGCTTTGTACAGAAGGCAAAAGCCTGTAGCCCGCGTAGGCGTAAAGAGCTACGGAAGAGATAACTTGCGAAAAGTCGCCTTCGGAGCGCAACATCAAAAAAAGAATAAAAAGGATTATTGCCGAAAACCCCGCCGCCTCAAGCACGTATTTAGGTATTGAGCCTATCACTTCCTCTGAGGCGGTGTTGCGCGAAAATCTTTGCGACGAGGGCTTGTAGGTGTTCAAAAAGATGCGCTCTGTGCCGCTAATTTTAGCAGCCTTAATCCCCCAAAACACCTCGTTTGTGCTGCGCGACATTTGCGTATAAAGGTTAAACCTTTCGGCGCCAAGCCTATTTAGCTTTCTCCTTGAAGAAACTAAAATGCCAAGATAGACAAGCCCAATGAGGGCGGCAATCGCTATTGTGCTTACAATGTCAACGGTAAGCAAAAAGACAATCAAGAGCAAAATCTGCACGCCGTACATGGTTAGGTCTACAATCGGGGTGATGGTGCCGTCTATTACATTCCTTACTTCGTTTACAATGTTTTTAGAGAACTCAAAGCTGTTGCGCCCCAAAAAAAAGACGTAGCGCTGTCCCAAGTACGCTTCAAATAGCCTAGAAGAAAGTGAGTGGCGGCAGCTTTGCACAAAGCGCGTGCGCACGTAGTACAAAAAGGCAGAAAACACGTTGCGCAAAATGACAAAGGCAAGCATTACAAGCGCAAGCATTACAAGGAAGGAGTGCGCGTTTTCAAAGCCTAAGAACTCGTAGATGGCGGCAAGAATAGGCGTTGTAAAGATTGTTTCTGGGTTTGCGGCAACGGCAATAAAGGGCATTATGGAGCCCACCCCCACAATTTCTATAACGCCCATCATCACAGTGCCCAACATCACTAGCGCAAAGCCGCGCCGCTCCTTAGGCTTAAGCAGCCGTATTACCTTAAAGCTATGCTTAAAAGGCACGCGCTTTTTTGCCGTAGCCTTTATTTTGCTTTTTATTCGCATAGTTACACTCCAACGCCTGTATAAGAGAAGCCCTTTGCCTCAACTTCAGCACGCCTGTACACGTTGCGAAGGTCAACAAGGTCGCGCCCGCGCATAAGGCTTTTAAGCCTTTCAAAGTCAAGGCTCCTGTACTGGTTCCACTCTGTCATTATAACGAGAACGTCCGCGCCCTCCGCCGCTTCGTACTCGGAAGAAAAGAGCGTTACCGCCTCGCCCGCTTCCTTTAGCCGCCACTCGGCTTCCTTTAGGGCAGCGGGGTCGCAGGCGCGGATTTTCGCGCCCGCCTTCGCAAGCTCAAGGATTATCGGTATTGAAGCAGACTCCCGCATGTCATCGGTGTTGGGCTTAAACGCCAAGCCCAGCACGGCGACTGTCTTTCCGTCAAGGCGGGCAGCCTCACTGCCACTAACGGCCTTCTTTATCTTTGCCGCCATGAGCTGCTTTTGCCTCTCGTTTGAGGCAATCGCCGCCTCCACAATGGAAAGCGCAGCGCCCGCATCTCGTCCTGTTTGTGCCATCGCTTTAGTGTCTTTAGGAAAACAGCTTCCGCCATAGCCCGGACCCGGGTGAAGGAACTTAGAGCCTATTCGCCTGTCGCGCCCCATTGCCTTAGCCACGTCCTGCACGTTAGCACCTGTCTTTTCGCAGAGGGCGGCCACCTCGTTTATAAAGGCAATCTTTACCGCAAGGAAGGAGTTTGCGGCGTATTTAATCATTTCAGCGGTCTCTAAATTTGTTTCTACAAAGGGCGTTTCGTTTAGGTAAAGCGCGCGGTAAACTTCCTTCATTATAGAAAGCGCCTTCTCGCTTTCAGCGCCGATTACCACACGGTCTGGGTGCGTAAAGTCCTGCACGGCGCTTCCCTCGCGCAAGAACTCTGGATTGGAAACAACGTCAAAGGGAGTGCCGTCCTTTCCGCGCCGCTCCAGCTCCTCCCGTATCCAGCCTGCAACCTTGCGCCCCGTGCCTACGGGGACGG
>CAZDXD010000245.1:0-1994 GCA_964509415.1 uncultured Treponemataceae bacterium | reverse complement strand
GCATAACCCGCCTGTAAAACTCGCTGTCCGTGTTGACCTCGCTTATTTCAAAGGCATCAACTTTCTTTTGAAGGATGAAGCGCAACTCTTCGGCAAGCTCAAAAATCAGCGTGCGCTTAAAGCTTGGACCGCCGAACACTAGAAAGTCAAGATCGCTTTCCTCGTCGGCCTCCCCCCTCGCGTAAGAGCCAAACAGGTAGATTGCCTCAACACGGTATTTTTCTGCTACGGGCTTTACCATCTCTTTAATGTCGTCAAGCGAAAATACCTTGCCGCTCATTTTATCCTCCGCTTGGCAGTATAAGCGAAACTTAGCCTACAGTCTATAGGAGAGTTAAGGGAATCCAGCGGGATAGCTCCTTGCCCCTCTCCTTATCTCACCCCAGCATCTAAGCTCTAAGTTCTGAATCTCCCCTTGACACACCCCGCCCGCAAGCGGTTAAATACTGCTAAGGGCATTTGACCAATGAAGAAAGTGCTGTTCACTGCTACCGTAGCAAGATTTATGAAAGCCTTCCAGATTCCGTGCCTAAAGTGGTTTAAGGAGCAGGGCTGGGAAACCCACGTTGCAGCCCTTCCTGAAGAAGGGATAGGACAGCTTCCCTACTGCGACGAGTTCCACAGCATCCCCTTTACGAGAAGCCCGCTTACCGCGAGCAATGTTAGGGCATACAAGGAGCTAAAAAGCCTGATTGACCAATCTTCCTTTGACATAATCCACTGCCACACGCCCGCAGGCGCAGCACTTACTCGGCTTGCGGCACGGAGTGCAAGAAAAGAGGGAAAGAGCGCTGTCCTCTACACGGCGCATGGCTTTCACTTTTACAAGGGGGCGCCGCTCGCCAACTGGCTCTTGTATTATCCCGCCGAAAAGCTGCTTTCGCGCTGGACGGACGCGCTCATAACCATCAACAAGGAAGACTTTGCGCGCGCCCAAAAGAGAATGCACAGCAAGGCGACCTACTACATACCAGGCATTGGCGTTGACCTGCAAGGAATAGACAGCGTAAGTGTAGACCGTGCCGCCAAAAGAGCCGAGCTAGGCTTGCCGCGGGACGCGAAGCTCCTTCTTTCTGTGGGGGAGATGAACAAAAACAAGAACCACGAGGTTGTGCTGCGCGCGCTTTCTAAAATGGATTGTTCCAATGTAGCCTACGCCATTTGCGGGCGGGGTCCGCTTGAAGGCTACCTAAGGGGCTTAGCCGAAAGCTTGGGGCTAAAGGACAAAATTTTCTTTTTAGGCTTTAGGGAGGACGTAATCGAAATATGCAAGGCGGCGGATGTGTTTGTTCATCCAAGCATTAGGGAGGGGTTGCCCGTGGCTCTTATGGAAGCCCTTGCCTGTGGCCTTCCCGCGGCTTGTTCTAATATTCGCGGCAACGTTGATCTTATGGAAGGCGCAGGGCTAGAGTGCCTTTTTTCTCCAAAGGACGAGGCAGCCGTCCGCGCAGTAATTACGCGCCTTTTGCAAGATGCGGCCTTTGCGAGGGAGTGTGCCGAGCGCAACAGGCAGGCGGTTAAGGCTTTCAGTTTGGAAAAGAGTATGCAGGCGATGGCGGGGGTGTATGGGGCGGTGATGCGCCAAGACGCGCCCGCCTATAACAGAAAGAGACAGGGGGGGGGGCATAGACACTATTTAGCATTCCCGCTTTATCCTAGCTTTTCAAACATAAAAATTAGCTCAAAGGCCTTTAAGCCAGGCGGTAACTGCGCCGTCTGCGACTTTAAGGACTTTGAGCTTTTTGCGTCTTTAGGGGCTGCCGCATGATTGTGGTGTCAGTGCTCATCTATAAAACACAGGCAAAAATAATCGGTGGGGCGGTTGCTCCTTTTAAGGCCTGTGGTCAGCTTGGCGGTGCTAAGCGGCTAAATGGTATGTAGAGCGCCTAACCAATGAAAAAAGTGCTGTTCACTGCTACCGTAGCAAGATTTATAAAAGCCTTCCAGATTCCATGCCTAAAGTGGTTTAAGGAGCAGGGCTGGGAAACCCACGT
>CAZDXD010000244.1:0-2007 GCA_964509415.1 uncultured Treponemataceae bacterium | reverse complement strand
TGTTGCAGTAAAGAAGACCTACCCCCCGCGCGCCCCCTAGCTTGTGCGCGCTAAAGGCGGCGCTGTTTATCGCCGTGCTGCTAAGAGAAAGCGGCACCTTCCCCGCCGCCTGCACCGCGTCTGTATGAAAATGGACGCGCCTCTTTGCGGCGGCAGCGACAGCAGCTGCAATCTCCGAGACAGGTTGAATTGCCCCCGTCTCGTTGTTTACGCTCATTACGGAGACAAACACCGTGTCCTCCCGCATTGCCGCCGCGACAGCGCCGGGCATTACAATGCCGATTTCGCCAGGGCTTGCTTCAATAATATTCCAGCCAAGCCTTTTAAGAGCCTTAACTTGGTTTGCGATGGCAGGATGCTCGATTGCGCTTATGACAGCGCTCGCAGGGGAAGGGCGGTTAAGCAGGGAAAGCAACGGAATGTGGTCTGCCTCCGTGCCGCCTGATGTAAAATAGAGCGCAGTTGCCGGCACGCCCAAAACATGAGCGCACTCCTCCCGCGCGGCTTCAAGGGATTTCCGCGCCGCGCAGCCGCCTGAGTGCAGGCTTGAAGGGTTAGCCCAGCACACACGAGCCTTTTCCGCCGCGAGCGCGCTTATCTCTGCGTCCGGGGGAGCGGTTGCCGCCCAGTCAAGGTACGTTGTCACTGCAAGACCGCCAAAACATCGGCAGGGTCAGCAGCAGTTATCAGCGTAGAGTTAAGGCTCTTTTGCAGTATAAAGCGCAAGGTCCCGCCTTTCCGCTTTTTATCGCCCTGCATGGCTGCAAGCAGCTTTTCTGCCGCCTTCTCTTCCCCCGCCAACACAGGGTGAACGGGTGCGTCAACCCAGCCGTATTCCGCAAGCAGTGCGGAAACCTCTTTTCTGTATTCGCTATCCGTAATGCCTAGCCGCTCGCCTAGCGCGAGTGCGCGGCCTATTCCCCAAGCGACTGCCTCGCCGTGGCTTACCGCGCCAAAGCCTGCCGCCGCTTCAAGCGCGTGCCCAAAGGTGTGGCCTAGGTTCAAAAAGGCGCGCTCCCCTTTTTCGTACACGTCCCGCTCCACAACGGCGGCCTTTGCCTTTACGCACCTCTTTACGGCTTCAGCAATAAAGCTGCGCTCACGGGCGTTGATTTCCTTCTTTCTTTTTGCAAAAAGCGAGTAAAGCTCTTCATCATAGAGGAGTGCCGTCTTGAACACTTCCGCAAGCCCGGAGCGAAACTCCTTTTCGTTCAATGTGTCGAGCGCGGCTGCCGCTATGTGTATTTTCTGCGCGGGGTAGAACGTGCCGACGGAGTTTTTATAGCTACAGAAGTCAACGCCTGTCTTTCCGCCGATTGCGGCGTCAGCCATTGCAAGAAGCGTAGTAGGCACTAGCTCTAGAACCGCGCCGCGCATATAAATTGAAGCGGCAAAGGCTGTCATGTCAGTGATTACGCCGCCGCCAAAGCCTATAAAGAGGCTATCGCGGGCAAGGGAGGCTTTAAGCGCGGTATCTAGAATAGAAGAGACCGCCTCAAGGGTTTTCCCGCTCTCCCCCGCGGGGAGCACGACAAGCGGCGCGCTTTCTGCAAAGCCGCGTGCCTTCTTTAGGAGAGGCGCGGTGTTGCTGTCCGCAACGTAAATCCCCCCTGCGGGCGGCAAGGCGAGGACGGCGATTTCGCCATCATCATAAAAGAGGACCTCCGTATCCCCCGCAGGAGTTTTGAAAATGAAGGATTCCATGCGCCCATATTAGTAGGTATTTTCGTCCATTGCAAGAAAATCGGATCGCACCTTTTCAAGGCGGGCAAGCTCGCGCGAGATTGTGCGGCTATAGTCAAGCTCTCCTGTCGCAATGCGCTCGCGCTCGTCTTCCCAAAATTGCAAGTCTTCGAGAAAGAGAAACCTAAATTTCCCCGCATTCGCCTTTTCCGCCCAGAGCTCTGCCTCGTGCCAGTAATAGAGCGCCGTGTTGTAGCAGGTTTCCGCAGTGTCAAGGCTTTCAAGGTTTTGCTCCTTCCACGGCGCGTTGTAAAAGTAAGCGGC
>CAZDXD010000243.1:0-2008 GCA_964509415.1 uncultured Treponemataceae bacterium | reverse complement strand
GTGCCCGCAGGCGTCTTTTCGGTAAGCGCAAGCGAAAAGAGCACCACATCCTTTTCGTCGCCCTGAAAGGCGTGTATAGTGCCGCAGCTTGCGTTCTTTAGGCCGACCTCCCTTATAAGCTCATTGACAAGCGCCTTCTGCCTTACAAAGGGCGTGATTATGCCGATTGACTCATCGGGATGCTCAAGCGCGTACCTAACAGCCTGTTCAGCCTCCGCAGGGGAAACATTCCTTTCGAGGGCTTCTGTAGCTTCTATATTGCAAAACGCAATCGGAAAATTCTCTGTAGATAAGGTTGCGCTAGAAGCTTGCGCTGCGGTTTCAATTTTAAGCTGGCCGTTGTAGTATTTTTGGTTGTTAAAGCTGATAATGTCAGGCGGGCAACGGTAATGGTGGCTTAAAAGGATTTCCCTGCTTACGGAGTCGGCAGAAAGAAAAACCTGATAAATTGAGTTTTTAATGTAATCGTATTCATCGCTTACCTTGTACGCTTTTTTAAGCGCCGCGTTTATATGCGGGTCAAGAACAATGACAGGCAAAAGCTGCTGCGGGTCGCCTACAAGCATAAGCTGCCTTGCTCGCAAAATAGGCACAAGCGAATACGCTGTGTCGCACTGGCCCGCCTCGTCAATGATTGCCATGTCAAAATAAACACCTGGCTTGCCAATTTTTCCGCAGGATATGCAGGTAGCGGCAACTACAGGAAACACCTTTAAGAAGCGCGGAATGTTTTCTTCCTTTCTAATGAAAGAGTTAAAGTGCTTAAGCTTTTTCTCTTCATCCCCTTCCATTAGAATGTCAAGCAAGTCCCTGTTTTCGCTTTTGCCCAGCTGCTTTACGCTCCTTGCGGACGCAAAGTAAATCCACTTTAGCAATTCGCCCTGCCCCTCATAGATTAGCGCGAGGGCGTCCTCGTTTGTTATGGGGCCTATTTCGCTTATCTTTCTTTTTACTTCTTCAAGCTGCCTTCCCTGAAGCTCAAACTGATATGTCATGTTGTCGCTAATTTGCAAAAGCTGCTCTATCGCATCCTTTCGCTCTTCAAGGTCAAGCTTTTCCTCGTAGCGGGAAATAAGCTCGGCAAACGCTTCAGCCCTTGCGCGCTCCTTTTCCTTGTCGCGCTCAAGCGTTTTTTCATAAATCGGGACGGCAGAAAGGCTTAAATACCGCTCCTTCCACGCGTTGAGCGATGCAAGTGTAACCGCGTTGTTCCCAACCCTAAAAACGGGGAAGGGCACGGCGCGGCCCTTGTAGCTCAAGGCTTCCAATTTAAGGCATACCTCGTCTATAGGGTGGTTATTAAAGGAAGAAAAAAGGACAGTCTTTCCGTTAAAAAAAGCTGTAAGGATTGTGCTGATGATTGTCGCTGTCTTTCCAGTGGCAGGCGGACCTTGCACATAGCAAAGCGGATACTTTATGGCGTTGTGCATTGCCAAAAGCTGGTCCAAGTTTACCTTGCTAGAAAGGAGGGCAAGGGGATAGTTTTTCCTGCGGACAGGCGGCCGCGTAAGCTCTCCAAAAAACGCCCGCAGGGGAGCTTCGGCATTTCCGCTAGCCATTGCTTCTTTTACAAAGCTATACTCCCTCTCAAGATTAAGCGGAATGTTCCTTGATATTGGAAGAATGTATGGAAGGTCATCCACCTTTTCGGCAGGAAAGCGCAGGCGGCGGGCAAGCGCGTCCTTAATCGCTTCACGGTTAGCTTCAAAGTCACTTAGCAATTCCTGCTCGTCATTGTCCAGGAAACTCCTTATACTCTCTTCTTCCCCCTTTCCTGCCTTGAACTTTCTGCAAACGGTAATTTCGGCATCTGGCACAAGGACGCGCCTTTTTACATCAAGGCGAAGCCCCCTATATGCTAAAACATAAAGCCCGCGACTTGAAAAAATGCTCAACACATTCATGCAAAGGTACTTTGTAATGCTGTATATGCTTTTCTTTTTTGCCTTTGAGTGAAAAAAGGCTACAATGTCTGCAAACTGCTGGGGGGTTAAAGAGTATTCCCCGT
>CAZDXD010000242.1:0-2018 GCA_964509415.1 uncultured Treponemataceae bacterium | reverse complement strand
GGGCAAAAATTGCCGCAAGTGTTTTGTGTGCGGTTTTCATTGTGAAAACCTCCTTGTTTAATGAGTTTTCGCCCGCTAAAACTTAGCTGGCGCGGCGGCATTTCTTGTTGCAACAATGAATACCGCTATTATATATTTTGCCCCCCCCCCCTGTTGCTTTGTCAAGCGCTTTTTGCAATTTTTTTTGAGTTTTCAGTTGTCTAGTGTTCTAGTTTTTTAGTGGTCTAGTGGCTGGGGTGGAGCAAGCAGTATTGAAAGGGCAAAGCCCCTCCTTGCTCTACCCCAGCAACTAGAAAACTAGGAAACTAATCCACTAGCAAACTAGGCAACTAAAACAACGGCAATTCAGGCGCATTTGCCTAAAGCTCTCCCCTGTACTTTGCCACAGTGCGGCGGGCAATTTGTATGCCGCGCTCCGCAAGCTTTTCGGCAATTTCCCTGTCGGAAGGCTTTTTTTCCGCGTCTTTAAGCATTTCGCGGATAATCTCCTTTACGCTTTCCTTTGACGCGCCCTCGCCGCCCTCGTTAGCGACGCCCGCCCTTGTGCTGAAAAAGTAGCGAAAAGGGAACACTCCCCACTCGCATTGCAGGTATTTGCCCGAAACCGCGCGCGAAACCGTCGCTTCGTGAAAATCAAGCTCTTCGGCGACATCAAGCATGCGAAGGGGCTGGAGGAATTTCGGGCCGCGCTCAAAAAAGGGCTTTTGCCTTGCGATAACAACCGCCGCCACTTTAAGCACGGTTTTCCGGCGGCGTTTCAGCGCGTCTATAAACCACCTGGCGCTTTTAAGGGACTCCCGCACAAAGGCTTTTTCTTCTTTTTCATGCGGGTTATGGGCACTTTGCGCGCCGTCTTTTTCAAACTGCTCAAAAGCAGGCGAAACGCGGACCACGGGGATTTCATCGTCATTCATCTTTGCGTGAAACACGCCATCTTTTTTTACAACGATAATGTCAGGCGCAATGTACTGCGCGGCTTCCTCCCCCGCGGCTTCGCCTTGCGCGAAATTTCTACCCGGATAAGGCTCAAGAGTGCGCAAAAGCTCTTTTAGCCTTTCCGCTTCTTCCGCGTCAATGGCAATGCCGCTTTCGCGCTTAATCGCCCCTCTAAGGCTTTCTGGGCTGGCTTTCCGCGAAGGCTTTATGTCGCTTCGCAAAAGAGAGGCGAGCAAGGAAAAGCGCCTTTTGTCTTCTGGGTCACTAGAGCTTTCCGCGCGCAGCTCCGCCTGAATAGCGAGGGAGTCAAGCGCGTTCTTTGCCGCGCACCCTTGCGGGTCAAGGCGCTGCACGGCACAAAGCGCTTTGTCAAGGGCTTTGGCGTCTTCCGCGCCGGGCAACGTTTCGGGCGGAACGGCAAGAAAGCCGTTGCTGTCGAGGCTGCTGATAACAGCGCGGGCGAGGGCTTCCGCTTCTGGCGCAAGCTTTACTTCGGAAAGCCCCGCATTAAGGTGCTCTTGAAGGGTTTCCGCGCGGGCAAGGACTTTCTCAAAAAAATCCCTGTGCGCGCTGCTTTTTTCTTCGGCAGAAACGCGCCCTCCAGATGAGAAAGAGTAAAGGGCAGACTCGCGGAACGGAACGTCCCCGTTTCGCGGCAGAATGTCGCGCGAAGAGGCGGGGTCAGAAACAATTTCCAGCGCGGGGTTTTTTTCAGCTTCTTTAAGGATTTCGCCGCGAAGCTCCATCGCGGGCATTGCCGCAAGCCTCATCGATTCTATCATCTGCGGCGCGATGATTGTCTTTAGCTGGCTTTCAAGAAACTGCCCCGTTCCTGCCATGCGTAAAACTATATTCGCGGCTGGCAAGGCAGTCAATCGGCGCTTGGAGCCTAAGCGCAGGCTCCCGCCGCAATCGCAGATCAGAGCTTAGAGGATACGGCAATGCAAGCAGCGGGTTTTTTGGCGCAAAAACGGCGATTCTTCAGAGTGAAAAACGGCGATTTTCGTTGCGCAAAAACGACGATTTTTGTGATCTGCACCCCGTTTTGGTAACAGTTTTCGATCCCTCATTTGCCTCTGAAG
>CAZDXD010000241.1:0-2026 GCA_964509415.1 uncultured Treponemataceae bacterium | reverse complement strand
GGTACGAGTTTCCGATGGCGCGCGCCCCTATAGAGCGCCCCTTTAAGATGAAGGACTTTGCTGACGTGGAAGCGGGAACGCTTAAATGGCCAATGTCCGTCATACGCTTGCGCGGAAAGGATGCCGCGCGCCTCGCCGAAGCCGCCGCGCTTATCTTGCAGCGCTGGAGGGAGTACACAGACGAATCTGCTTTTATTTATGCGGAGACCAACGGAGAGCCGCACAACACGATTACGCCGATTGCCCGGCTGCGGGGGGATGTGTTTGAGCTTGATTTGGCGCTTCGCAACAACATTACAACGGAAGAACACCCCTTGGGCGTTTTCCACCCGCACGCTAAGCTGCATCATATAAAGAAGGAAAACATCGGCCTTATAGAAGTGATGGGGCTGGCTATTCTCCCCTCGCGCCTAAAGGCTGAACTTGACGCGGTCGCCAAAGCGATTATTGCCGGCAGTGACCTGCGGAATAACGCGCTTACAGCCCCGCACGCTGACTGGGCACAAGGCTTCGCTGCCGAATGCACGACGAAAAACGTCCGCGAAGTTATCCAGCGCGAAACGGGGCTTGCCTTTGCCCAAGTGCTCTCTGATGCCGACGTTTTTAAGCGTACGCCTGAAGGCCATGCAGCGTTTGCTAGGTTTACGGAGAGACTGTAGGGGAGATTTAGAGCTGAGAGTTTAGCTCTAAATTGATACATGATAACGTATAATATCTTTCGCAAATTCGAGTGTACAAAAAAAAGACACGGCAGTGGCAAAGACAGTGGAGCGCGGCGTGGAAGAGACGCTTGCCTACTATGACTTTCCGGCTGAGCGCTGGAGGCATATACGCACAAACAGAGAATGATTCTTGCTTACAAAACGTCAGCCGTAAGCTGACGATCGCTGCGCGATTCAAGCGCGCATGGAGCGCCTTAATATGGTCGCAGAGGAGACATAACAAGGATTTTGAGTTTTGTTCTAATGAGGCTTGCAAAAAAATTTGCGAAAGATTATTGACAGTATCCATTCCCTTCCCCTGTGCTATAATCTTTGCTTATGTACGATTTTATTTATTCGGTTGTGGACAGCATAAACGGTGTTGTCTGGGGCTGGGCAATGATTATCCTTCTTCTGGGCGCCCACGTCTTTTTTACCTTCAGGACGGGCTTTATCCAGTACAAGACGGTGACGAAAGGGATTAGGCTTTCAATCGCGAAGGACACGTCCTCCGAAGGGGAGGTAAGCCAGTTCGGCGCGCTTGCAACGGCTCTTGCCTCCACAATTGGCACGGGGAACATTATCGGCGTGGGCACCGCGGTGGCTCTCGGCGGGCCGGGAGCAGTGCTGTGGTGCTGGCTTACGGGCGTTTTCGGCATTGCCACAAAGTACGCTGAATCCCTTATCGCGGTAAAATACCGCGTCAAGACGAAAGATGGCCGAATGCAAGGTGGGGCGATGTATGCCCTTGAGCGCGGCTTAAACATGAAGTGGCTGGCTATAATCTTCGCGGTGTTTGCAGGCTTTGCCTCCTTTGGCATTGGCTGCGCAACTCAAGTGAACGCCATCGCGACCGTATGCCAAGAAAACCTCTCAATTCCCCCTGTGGTTATAGGAGTAGCTTGCGCAGTTCTTACTGCAGCTGTCATCTTTGGCGGCTTAAAGGTAATAGCGCGCGTGTGCGAAATGCTTGTGCCTTTCATGTCGGTGTTTTACGTGCTAGGCTGCATAATAATCCTCTGCATAAACTGGGACTTTATCATTCCCGCGATTCAAACGATAGTGCGCCTTGCCTTTGTGCCAGGAGCGGCGGCAGGCGGTCTTGTGGGAGGCGGCATTCAGCTTGCAATGCGCTACGGAGTCGCGCGCGGGCTTTTTTCTAACGAGTCTGGCATGGGCTCAGCTCCTATTGCCGCGGCGGCGGCGCGCACAAGAAACCCCGTGCGGCAGGCGCTTGTCTCCTCTACTGGCACGTTCTGGGACACGGTTGTCATTTGCCTTATGACGGGGCTCGTCCTTGTAAGCACAATAATGAAGAACCCCGC
>CAZDXD010000240.1:0-2037 GCA_964509415.1 uncultured Treponemataceae bacterium | reverse complement strand
GACTCATTACCGACTATGTGCGCGAGGAAATACGGAAAGACGGCTATGTCGAGGTTCACACGCCCTTTGTAATGCCGCAGTCCCTCTGGGAGCGGTCGGGGCACTGGGCAAAGTATCAGGAATATATGTTCATCACGGAAAGCGAAAAGCGCCTTTTCGCGCTAAAGCCGATGAATTGCCCCGGCCACGTTGAGCTTTTTAAGCAGGGAACAAAGAGCTATCGCGACCTGCCTGTGAGGATTGCGGAGTTTGGCTCCTGCACGCGGAATGAGCCTTCGGGCTCTTTGCACGGCATTATGCGAATACGCGGCTTTGTGCAGGACGACGCGCACATTTTCTGCACCGAAGAGCAGATTCCTTCCGAAGTTGCGAAGTTTTGCCGCCTTTTGCGCAAAATGTACAGCGATTTTGGCTTTGACCCTGACTCGACGCTTGTAAAGTTCTCTACCCGCCCCGACGTGCGTGTGGGCACAGACGAGGACTGGGATCGCGCGGAAAAAGCCCTTGAAGATGCCTGCAAGGAGGCGGGGCTTCAATATGAGATTTCGCCGGGAGAGGGCGCGTTCTACGGACCTAAGCTTGAGTTTACCCTTGTGGACGCTCTTGGGCGCCAGTGGCAGTGCGGCACAATCCAAGTTGACTATCAGCTTCCTTCAAAAGAGCGCCTCGACGCAGAGTATGCAGGCGAGGACGGTGCGCCCCACACGCCCGTCATGCTGCATAGGGCGGTTTTGGGCTCTCTTGAGCGCTTTATTGGCATTTTAATAGAGAATTACGCGGGCGCGTTCCCGCCGTGGCTTTCGCCGTGGCAGGCGGCGGTTATTCCGGTTGCTCCCGCCTTTAACGAATACGCGGAACAGGTCGCTGCAAGGCTAGATAATGCGGGCTTCCGCGCTTTTGCGGACACCGAAAACGACAGAATGAATGCCAAAATCAGGAAATACCAAGCGAGGAAAATACCCTACCAGCTTGTCGTGGGGCAAAAGGAAATGGAGGCTAATGCAGTCTCCGTGCGCTTTAGGGGCGGCGAACAGAAAGCCATGCCGCTTGATGAGTTTGCGCTTTATCTAAAAGAGAAAACCGAAAGCCGTTCCGTTTCGGTTTGAATTTCAGCTAAAAAAGTCTGGAACCGTAACGGCGATAATGCCGCTCCTTCCCGTTTCGTAAAAGCGTCTTTCTTCCCAGCCGGCTAGAATCCCTTCTTTAGAGAATATAAACGCTGTGTATACATACCCGCTGTTAAGGCGCGGAAAGCGCAAAGATTTGACTATTCCGCTATTTTCTGACGGGCTAAAGTAAAACGTGCCGTCTGCAAACAAAACCGCGGCGCTGCCATCATGCATAAAGCCCCAAGCGGAAAGAGATTCGCCCGCTCCTCCTGCTGAAAATGCGCGGCTTTCGGGGAATCCTTCCCCCGCGATTTGTATGGAAACGCTGTAGGAGTCGGGCAGCAAGCCAAGCATTGCGGCAAACGTTTCCGGCAGGGCTTCGCTTGCCGCGCTTTCGGATGAGGCTTGAAATTCAGCCGCGGAGATAGCCCTTGCGGAAAAGCCGGGAGAGCCTGGAAGCGCGGAGAGGGCAAAGTACTCAAAAGATACGCTACCTGCAATCCCCGCTCGGCTTTTGAAGGAGGCAGCCCACGGCTCAGGGCCTCTCGTGTAGTTAAGCGAGACAAACTGCGCCTCTTCTTCCGCGCCAAAGTCAGAGGCAAAGACGGCAGCCTCCAGCGGAAAATACGGCGCTTCCCCGCAAAGAAATAGCGCTACAGGCTGGGATGACCTGTCGCTGTCAAAGACAACGCTTCTGTAAAAGCGCGCAAATGCCTTGCCGTCTTCAAAGGCAAAGCGGGCTAAGGTCCCTGCGGAAAGGGCAGCCGCCGAAGGGAAAATGCCGTCAGGAACAGCAAAGTCCGACGCGGACAGGGTTTCAACTGAAAGCACGCCTTTTTTGTTTACAAGGAGGACGGGGGAATTGCCTGCAATCCCTGCGTCCATGACGGCGGGCGCTTCTGTCCAAGGACGAAAGCCCGGCGAAGGG
>CAZDXD010000239.1:0-2043 GCA_964509415.1 uncultured Treponemataceae bacterium | reverse complement strand
CTCAAGCGTCAAGGAAGCGGGGCGGGTGGACGAGAACGGCTTTGCCTACCTTACAAACGTGCCCGGCAACCCTTGGCAGGGACAGCGGATGACAGTTGACGATTCTGACCCCAACGCCGCGGCCGTCAACCTTGTAGGCTCAGAATATTGGATTACTTATATAGAAGGAAACAGGGGAGAGACGGAGCCCTTTGTGGTGGAGCCATACGTTCCGGACGGGATGGACTATAAGGCCGTTGTTACAGGCTGCCCCATAATGCGGGCAGGGCGCTGCGTGGGGGCTGTCAATGTCTTTCAAGGCTCACAAGAGCTTTCAAACCTTTACTCTGACCTTACCGAGAGTTTTCTGGACAGGTTTGGCACGGAGGCGCAGATGCATCTTATCACTGACGGCGGTCAGCTTCTCTCTTCCGTTAGATACAGCGCTGATGCGCGTGAGTACAGGGACGCCCTTTTTGGCAACAACGACATCATTTCCGCGGACATAATTGGCGCTGAAGCATTGTCTGTCTTTAATGAGGCTGCAATGAGCGGCCAGCAGGTCATCACCGCGAGGATTGACGGCACATCCTGCTTTGTTTTGGCCTCAAGGATAGGAGAGACGCCATTTACCTTGTGCTTTGCCGTGCCGCAGAGCTACATGCTCTCCTCCACCAGCACTATTTTGATTACAAGCACTGTGGTTTTTATAGCAATCGCAGCTCTCCTTTTTGCCATACTGCGCGTCGCTACAAACGTGATGCTCTCTTCTCTTAAAACAATGTACGGCGCAATGCAGGAGATTGCGGCGGGCGGCGGGGACTTGACCGCGCGCCTTGAAGTGAAGGGCAACGATGAGATTGCCGCTATCAGCGGGGAGTTTAACCACTTTATCTCAACGCTTCACGGTATGGTTGAAAACGTAAGCTCAAGCGCCTCGTCGATGGCAGCAATAGGGCGGTCCCTTTCCGACAACGTTACGGAGATTTCAGGCGATGTCGCCACAATCGCAAAGAACATAGAAAACATGAATTTTGCCGTAGAGGAGCAAAGCTCGTCCGTTACGGAAACATCGGCTACAATCACTCAAATTACCAAGAACATAGAAAGCCTCACCCGCCAAATTGAAGACCAGTCGGCCGCGGTTACGGAGTCATCAGCGTCTGTGCAGCAAATGGTGTCAAACCTCGATGCAATCTCAGGCAATCTTTCCAAGGCATCGGGGAGCTTTGACGAGCTTAAAAGCAACGCCGATGGCGGAAAGGAGAGCATAAGCGCTGTGCAGGAACTTGTGCTTAAGCTTTCCGCGCACTCGGATTCTCTTTTGGAGGCGAATAGCGTAATCGACAACATTGCAAGCCAGACAAACCTTCTTGCAATGAACGCGGCTATAGAGGCGGCTCACGCGGGAGAGGCGGGCAAGGGCTTTGCCGTTGTAGCGGACGAGATACGCAAGCTCGCGGAGGATTCAAGCAGCCAGTCTAGGACAATAGCTGCGGGGCTTAAAACTACTATCGACTCAATCAAAGCCATCGCTAAAGCCACCGCCGCAGCCGATGACGCCTTTGACTCGGTCGCATCGAAAATCGCCTCCGTTATGGTCCTTGTTAACGAGATTAACCTCGCGATGCTTGAGCAGAGCGGGGGAAGCCGACAGGTGCTTGAGGCGTTGCAGGATATAGAAAACATAACGATACAAATCCGCGACGGGGCAGTCGAGATGAACACGGGCACGGAGTCTATTCTTAAAGAGACAATGCGGCTTTCAGGGATCTCGCAGTCCGTGCAGGATCGCAGTACATCGATAGCCAAGGCGGCAGATGCTATAAACGAGGCGGCCGCGAAGATTGTGCAAAGCAGCGCCTTGAATAAAGATGCCATTGACGTGCTTGTAGACATAACGAGCAAGTTTAAGTTGTAATCAGAGCTAAGAGCAGGGGGCACGGCAAGGAGTCGCCCCTTGCCCAACCCTAGCATCTAAGCTCTAAGTTCTCAGTTCTAAGCTCTGAAAACTCACTCCCTCGCCGTCCTCCACATCGCGGGCAAGCCTAGCTCCTATAACCT
>CAZDXD010000238.1:0-2046 GCA_964509415.1 uncultured Treponemataceae bacterium | reverse complement strand
TTCCAGACTTTAACCACAACGACCTCTTGCACATTGACTCGGAGTCTGGGCAGGTCTACGACTTGGTGATGGAGGTAACGAAGGCTAAGGGTGAGGACAAGGCGGCATTCTTAAAGCGCATTTCGGAGCGCGGCTCGCAGCGGGCTAAGGTGCTAAAGTGCGCCGACAGAATCAGCAACATGATAAGCCTAGGCTTTGTTACAAACCCCGACTTTATTGAGCGCTACTGCGACGAGACGGAATACTACATTTTGCCGATGGCGGTTAACGTCAACTTTGACATGTACGAGGAAATTCTTAACCTGATTATCTCCCGCCGCAAGTACCTATCTGATTCAGGCTTTTTTGCAAGAAAGGCCGAAGCCGCCGCCGAAAGCGCCAAGCTAGACAAAGCAAAGGAAGGCTAAGCCTTCCCCCTTGACGCCTGGCGGCGCGCTCTTCAGGCTTAGTTGTTTTTTAAGGCGTCATCAAAGGCAAAATCAGAAGCCGAAAAGTTTATCTTTTTTGTAAACTCGCACGCCTCCGTTGCCCCAAACACGCGCTCCATTCCGCTGTCTTCCCACTCGATAGAAAGCGGGCCTGTGTATCCCTTTTGGTTAAGCACGCGGATAATGTTGTCAAAGTCAACGTTGCCGTGCCCGGGAGAGACAAAGTTCCAGCCGCGCCTCTGGTCGCCAAAGGTGATGTGCGAGCCTAAAATGCCGTTCCTGCCGTTAAGGTTTAGCTTCGCGTCCTTGATGTGCACATGGTAGACTCTTTCTGCAAAGTCAAAGAGGAATACCGCCGGGTCAACCCCCTGCCAAATGAGGTGGCTTGGGTCAAAGTTTATGCCGAGCGTTGGCCGCCACTCAAAGGTGTCAAGAAGGCGCTTTGTGCTCCAGTAGTCAAAGGCAATCTCCGTCGGGTGCACCTCAAGCGCGAGCTTCACGCCGCACTTGTCGTATTCGTCAAGGATGGGCGACCAAAGCTCCTTTATCTTTTGATAGCCCGCTTCTATCATCGCCTCTGATGTTTGCGGAAACGAATACCAGAACTTCCAGATGGGGGAGCCCATAAAGAAGGTAACAACGCCCGCGCCTAGAGCCTTTGCCGCATGGGCTGTCGTTTTCATCTCTTCTATGGCCCAGTTGCGAATGTCATCAGGCCTACCCGCAAGCGATGAAGGCGCAAAACCGTCAAGGCGAGGGTCATACGCCCATTGCAGGGAGTCCGCCACGCACTGTCCCGTAAGATGCGCCGCAACCGCCCAGCAGCCTAAGTTGTATTTTGCAAGCGTTTCCTTTATTTTTGCAGCCTCGCTTGGGTCAGACGCTACCTTTTTTGCGTTATAGTGCGCATCCTTTGCGAGCTCAAGCCCCTCGTATCCCATTTGCTGCGCAAGCCGGCACACCTCCTCAAGCGGAAGGTCGCCCCATTGGACTGTAAAAAGCGTTACAGGTCTTGCCATTGTATTCCTCCTTTATAACTCCACCCAGACAGAGCCTTTTTCGTTGCTCTCAAGGCAGGCTTCAACATACCTTAGTCCCGCAACGCCCTCGTCTATTGTGGGATAATCGATTAATCCCGCATCAAAGCGGCCTTCTTTTTTAGCCTGAATGCACTCCGCAAAGCTATCATACAGGTTGCCCATAGCCTCAAGCCAGCCTTCCGTGTGCCCGGAAGGAAGGCGCGCGTATTTTGCAGCGTTGGGGGTGATGGCGGAATAGCCGCGCCTAATTATGCGGGGAATGCCGTCCTCGCGAATAAGCGTTACCTCCTCAGGCTTTTCTTGAAACCACAAAAGCGTGCCCTTCGAGCCGTAAACGCGAAGGCGCAGGCTGTTGTCGCAGCCTATTGCAAACTGGCTTGTCCAGTAAACGCCCGTAGCTCCCCCCTCAAAGTCAACTAGCACCTGATCGTTGTCATCGAGCTTCCTGCCGGGCACAACTATGTCCATTTTGGCGAGCACTCTTTTAACCTTCAAGCCTGTAACGGTCGCGACAGCGTTTTCTACGTGCGTGCCAAGGTCGCCAAGGCAGTTTACCCGCCCCGACTGCGCGGGGTCGC
>CAZDXD010000237.1:0-2078 GCA_964509415.1 uncultured Treponemataceae bacterium | reverse complement strand
GACCCGTGGAACGCTGTAGAAAAAGACGGCAAGATTTACGGGCGCGGCGTTGAGGATAACCAGCAAGGCATGGTTTCTTCTATTATAAGTGCTCTTTACTTTATTGAAAGTGGCATTGTGCCAGAGCGCACAATAAAGCTCCTTTTTATTGCTGATGAAGAAACCGGTTCCGCTTACGGAATACGCCATCTTTTAGCTAACACAGGCGGCGGGAAGCAGTTCTTTTCTCCTTCAGACTTTATCGTCATTCCTGACGGCGGCGACCCCGCGGGGGAGACAATAGAAATTGCCGAAAAAAACATTCTCTGGCTCAACGTGCTTGTGCATGGAAAGCAAGCGCACGGCTCGCGCCCGGACTTAGGGATAAACGCGCATCACGCGGGGGCGGCTCTTCTCTTGAAGCTGCATGACCTTGAAAAGCGCTTTTCTGCTACAGACCCGCTTTTTGAGCCCGCATTCTCCACTTTCCAAGCAACGCGAAAAACAGAGAATGTGCCTAACATCAACACAATTCCGGGCGAAGACTTCTTTTCGATGGACTGCCGCATTCTTCCCCGCTACAGGCTTGATGAAGTCCGCGCCGTTATACGCGAAGTTGTTTCTAAAATAGAAGCGGAATACGGCGTTTCCGTCAGCATTACAGAAGAGCAAGCGGTTGAATCCCGCGCGGTGGATGCCGCATCCCCAGTGGCGGCGGCTCTTTCTTCTGCTGTGAAGGACGCGCTTGGCGTTGAATGCCGTCCCATAGGCATTGGCGGCGGCACTGTTGCTGCCTACTTGCGCAACGAGGGCTTTGACGCTGTTGTCTGGGGCGTTATGAACGGAACCGCGCATCAGCCAAACGAGTATTCGGTTATAGACCATCTCTTCAAAGAAGCGGCTGTCTTTGCCACTCTTGCCATGCGGTGAAAGAAGCAAGCTGGCGAGAGGCAGAGCCTTCTTCCGCCGTTTCAGGCTTTCCGTTCTCCGTGCCGCCTGCCTTTAAGGAGCTCATTGCAGCGGCTGAAAAGGCAGGAGATACTGAAGCCGCTGAAGCGCTTAAAAAGCAAGTATACCCTTCGCCAGAGGAAAGCATAATTTCAGCGTGCGAATCCTCCGACCCGCTGGGGGAGGCGCAGTACGTTGTCTTCCCGCGCCTTGTCCATCAGTATAAAAACCGCGCGCTTCTGCTTTCTACATCGAGGTGCATAGGCTACTGCCGCTATTGCTTTAGGCGAAGCTTTGCCGCGCAGCGGGCGGAGGGCGCGGGGCTTATTTCTGGAGAGGAGTTAGAGGAAGCCTGCCGCTACATTGAAGCGCATTCTGAAATTGAAGAGATTCTCGTTTCAGGCGGCGACCCCTGCTCCGCGCCGTTTAATGCTCTTATCAGACTTCTTGCGCGCCTGCGGAAAATACGCTCTTCTCTTGTGCTCCGCCTCTGTACCCGTGCACCTGTTTTTTCGCCGGAACTTTTCACTCCAGAGCGAATAGCCGCCTTGAGGGAAATGCGCCCCTTGTGGCTTATACCGCATATAAATCACCCCGCGGAACTCGGCGCAAGGCAGATTGAATGCCTAACGTCTTTTGTTGAAAGCGGCATCCCTGTTTATTCGCAGACTGTTTTTCTGCGCGGGGTAAATGACAGTCGCGCTGTCCTGTGCGAGCTTTTCAAGAGCCTTGTACGCATTGGAGTAAAGCCCGGCTATCTTTTCCAATGCGATTTGGCGCCAGGCACGGGGCACTTCCGCGTGCCGCTCAACCGCGCCCTTTCCCTTTGGCAAGAGCTTGCGGAAGAGCTTTCAGGGCTTTCGCGCCCCGTCTTTGCCGTTGACCTTCCGGGCGGCGGGGGAAAGTTTCCGCTTTCTGCAGCCACATTGAAAAACAGCATTGTCTCCTGCGGGGAAGAAGGCCTCTTCGTGCGCCGTCCTGATGGGAAGAGCTATGAGTATCCTGGAGGATGACTGAAATATCAGTCATCAGAATGCTTGTCCTAAACCGAAAAAAAAGATACACTTTAAGCAGGTGTGCTTTTTTTGAGAAAGCGCAAATTCATATTCATTTACGGAGGCAATCATGACAATAAATGACATTAAGCACCC
>CAZDXD010000236.1:0-2079 GCA_964509415.1 uncultured Treponemataceae bacterium | reverse complement strand
TCCAGTGGGGGCTCTGGACGGGCTACGAGTACGCAAAGACGCTTGGCTTTTGCGCATTCAGTTACGGGATTATGGGCTATTCGCAGTGGTCGTGGCCGGTTGCAATTCAAATCGCTTCCATTTTTGGCGTATGGGGAGTTTCGGCGCTTGTGGTGTTCCCTTCGGCGTGGATTGGAGCGGGCGCAAACAGCGCTCTTGAGCTGCGCCGGCTCATCTCTAGCGGCAAGCGGGCTGACGGGGAAAAGCCTTCTTCTTTTAGGGAAAGCGTGAAAGGTTTTGCGCGCTCTTTCAAGGACTTCGCTTCTAGAGAACGTGTTCCCGCTTTTTGCTGGCTTGCCTTTCTTGTCTTTACGCTTGCTTTCGGCGCTTTTTCCATGAAAGACTGGTCGGAATATCCTACAGTGAAAGCCGCATTGATACAGCCGAATAGCGACCCGTGGGTTGGCAATCTTCAAACTTACAGGCGCGAGTTTACAAAGCTCTCTGCCCTTTCCGATGAAGCGCTTGCCTCCGATGAGGCAATAGCTTTTGTTGTGTGGCCCGAAACCGCCTTTATTCCGCGCATTGAATGGCACTACAGGTACCGTGAGGACAGGGAATCCTTCAATCTTGTCTCTGACCTTCTGCATTATCTTGAGGAGGCTCCTGTTCCCTTTGTGTTTGGCAATGACGATGCCGTGCGCATCACCGGCGCTGACGGCTCTGCAGCCCGAGTGGATTACAATTCCGTGTTTGTGTTTTACCCCGGCGAAAACGTTATTCCGCCGCGCCCAGAGCGCTACCGCAAGACGCACCTTGTCCCCTTTACGGAGCACTTTCCTTACAGGGACGCTTTCCCTTGGATTTACGACTTGCTCGTTGCAAGCGACACTCATTTCTGGGAAAAGGGCGCGGACTACAAGGTTTTTGAAATAGGAGACTTGAAGTTTTCAACGCCTATATGCTTTGAAGACACTTTCGGCTATATTTCGCGCACGTTTGTCAATTCGGGCGCGCGCGCGATTGTCAACCTTACTAACGACGCGTGGGCAAAAGACATTTGCTGCCAGTATCAGCATCTTGCAATGTCTGTTTTCCGCGCTGTGGAAAACAGAGTGCCCCTTGTGCGCTCAACAGCTTCGGGGCAGACAGCTTCAGTTGACCCAAACGGAAGAATCGTTGCAATGCTTGAGCCTTTCAGCGAAGGCTGGCTTGTAGCGGAAATTCCGCTTGTTCCGCAAGGGAGGGGCACGCTCTACGGGCTCTGGGGCGACATTTGGGGGCAGCTTTTCCTTTTTGTGTCGCTAGGCTTTCTCGCGGCGGGCTGTTGCTTGCTTTTGAGAAAAAAGATGAAAAAGAAAGCGGCTTAAAACAGCGGCGCTTGCATATTAAGGCTAGGAGGAATTATGGCGCTTTTTTCTGAAAAAGAACGTGAAAGGGGTTTCACGGTACTTGGGGAAAATACGTTCTTTAACGGGGTTTTGAAGTTTTCAGAGGAGCTTGACATTGCAGGGAAGTTCAGCGGCAGGATTGACGCGACAGGCGCTCTTCATATTCGCAAAACTTCGGTGTGCAATGTGGACAGCATAAGCGCTTCTTCGATTATCGTGGAAGGAAGCGTAACGGGGAATATGCGCGCCGAAGACAAAATAGAAATGCGCACAGGAAGTTCCGTGCGCGGCAATATTGCAGCTTCCGCGATTAAAATTGCGGATGACGTTTCGTTTGAGGGAAATGTCGAAATGCTTAAAAGCAAAAATGACGTTGACATTTTTCTTATGCGCCCTGATGTCCTTAAAGCTAAGCTGATGGGCGGGGAATAGGGGAGTAGAGCTTAGCTCTGAATCGCTTGACAAAAAATATTTTTTTGCTGTATATTGCAGGCATACCGCAAGTGCAGGTATCTGTCTTTTTTAAGGAAAAATCCCCGAATAGTATTTCAGTCTGTTCTGGACAATGGATATAAATAACCGGTTGCATGCCGGGTCTTGGCGAAGCGCAGACAGCGTTTTCAATTCCGCCGCATTCTTGAAATAAAATCAAACTTTGTTGGAGAAATACATGTCAGTTACAAGAGGCAGAAACGAAACTTCAGGCGAG
>CAZDXD010000235.1:0-2082 GCA_964509415.1 uncultured Treponemataceae bacterium | reverse complement strand
TGCTTGCCCAAACCGCCAAACAAGTCAGGCTGCGCATTTGCCCCCTTTAGCCAGGCTTCAGGTGAAGTGATAGCGTCAAGCTCCCCGTCAAGGAGCGTGTCTGCCTCCCTGATTGCGATATTGCTGTTTTCCCGATATTTCTCTTTGAGAAAGGAGATTGCCTTTTTGTCAATGTCAAGCGCGTCAATCCTTACATCTAGCTTTGTCTTTAGGATTGCATCAATGAACACGCCTTCCCCCGCAGACGGCTCTAGAATAACGTCACCGCTATTAATTTTGAGGCGCCTTACCATATAGGAAGTTATATCGCTTGAGTTTGTGTAATAGGCGCAGAGAGTGTCCTTCATTTTATTATAACAGCCTGCTACCATGTCAAGTGCTTTAATCTGAAACCTCAGGAGAATCGATATACTCCGCGGCGCTTTTTTGTATCGTTTGCTGCGCCTGCCTAAATTCGGGAGGCTTTATTATGCGAAGAGCATTTATCGGGCGCTCAAAGGCGAGCTTGCAAAAGGGCTCCCATAGCTCTCCTATGCGGCGAGAAAAAGTCATGTATTCATACGGCCAAACCTTGTTTCGATATTCAAGCATAACAACATACGAAGCATAAGTTATCCGCAATATCTCGTCAAGCAATCGCTCGTTAGTCCATGCATCCGCATTGGCCTGCCGTGTTGTTTGCGCCAATATTTCGTTGCGGTGCAAATTTATTTGCCTGTTTATCTCTTTAGCTGCCGAGTTGCGGCCTTTTTTAGCGGCGAGCAAAGATTCTAAAAGCACTTCCGCAAGCTTGCGAAAGCCAGCAAGCCAGCACTCCCTTGTATAAGGCATTTCCGATTCCGTTTAAGCCGCCTTTAGAGCATAAGCACAGAGCCAACGCCGCTTACCACCGTGCGCCCCACGTACTGCCTAAAGTAGGGCAGGGACTCGGAGAGCGCCCGCGCCCATGTCTCGTTGTCCATAGCATTTTCCAAATCTTTTGCCATTGCCGCATTCTCTTCCATTATATCGGCTTTATTCGCGGGCGTGAATATAGCGCTGAGGGGAGTCTACGGCCGGGCAGGGCGCCGCTGCGGGGCGCGCCTAAAAAGGGCGTTTTGATGTGCCGCGCAGTTGCCGATACTGTACTGGCGGGCGCAGAGCCCCAGCTGGGGAATCAGTGTTTTAAGGAGTAATCTTGTGAAGAAAAAGATGATTGTCGCGATGGCCTTGATGGCGCTTGTGCTTGCGCCGCAAGGATTTTCCAAGGCGAAGGGATACGTCAAGGCCACGCTGGGCGGCGGCTACACGTCCGCTTACGGCGATGTAATTGCCGTGTCCGCCGGCTCGACAGGAACTTACGAGGCGGTCAAGGGTCCCGTTTTTGCAATAAAGCCCGCCGGCGGCGTCGAATGGAAGAGCGGCTCGTTCGCGTTCGCGATCGAGCTTTCGGTGGGGCTGGGCTTTGGAAAAGACTTGGCGTGCGGCTCCTCGCTTACGGCTGTGGATCCCGGCCTCATGGGGATTTTCTCCTTTAACTTTGGGAGGCTTGTGCCATACGTGGGGGTAGGCGTTTCCGTGCCGATGGTTTTTGCGGACGGCGGCACTGTCGTTTTTTACAGCAACCAAGATGACGGCTTTGCCTATTCCGCCTTCGCCATAGACGCGCTGCTCGGCTTTGGCGTTAGCATCACGAAAAACATAATGCCCACGCTAGAGCTTGAAGGAAGGGCGGGCTTTAGCCCGTACGGGACGACGGACTTCCAGGCGCGCTTGGGCTGCGTGGTCAAGTTTGGAAGGTAAGGGAAAGGCTTCAGCTTGAAATGGCCGCCGGCCTTTTTCTGCGGCGGCCCGCCGGCTCGGCCCATCTTGCCTGCCCGAAAAAGCCCAGGATTTCGGCAAGCCTTGGGCGGCAGCCGCCTTTCTTCCAGAAGATTAATCCGATTCAGCTTACAGCCTACAGCCCACAGCTGACAGCCTCCAGGCGCACTCTTTTTGCAAAAGGCGGTCGCTATTGCAGAGTGAGCTATGCGCTAGACAATCGCCCTTGAGCCAAAATAGATCGCCTGGAGGCTGTTGCCTGTGAGCCGTTAGCTGTCCGCT
>CAZDXD010000234.1:0-2085 GCA_964509415.1 uncultured Treponemataceae bacterium | reverse complement strand
GTTGTGGCATCCCTAAACCAGCGCAAATCCTTAACGATTACCTCGCCCGGTCGGCTGAGTTCCAGATCAAAAGTTCTGCCGCCGGCAATAATTTGAAGCCTCACGGCGTTTCCGTTGGAAGCCCATATGCGCAAGCCGTCCCGCGCTTGGACGGTGAGAACCTCGGAGCGCTGATACAGGCGCTCCTCTCGGTCGCGGCGGTCAACTTCATAGCGGAAAAGGCAGTTGCCGCGGAATGTAGCGTTAAGAGTAACGGGATAGGCTGAAGCGCTTTCAAAAAGCACAGTCTGGCTGGAGGAAGCCCCCTCGCTTTGGCTTTCCGCCAACGTTATGACTGCACCAGGAGCATCTTCCAATGCCGGCTGCTCAAAAGGACCTGTCTCAAGCACGATTTCCGCGCCCGCATCGGGGTTATTTATGTCCAAATCAAAAACAAAAACCCTTATATCCGCCGTGCCGTCTTCCGAAACATCAAACGAAATCTCCTGCCCAAGCTCCACAACGCGGATTGCCCCGCCTGTTTCAAGCCTTACAGCCGGAGACGTTTCCTGCACGGCAATAGAAAAGATTGTGCCTTCCACAGGCACCATAATGCTGTCCCCTGCGAAGACGCGGTCGCGGAATTGGGAAGAAGGCATCTCATGAATGGCGGGCTCTCTTGCAGGGACGGCAGCCTGCCCGCTGGCAGGCGAGGCAACGAGCTGTGCTTCCGCGCTTTCGTTTCGCGATGTCAAGCGGTGAAACAGCATGTACCCGCCAAAACATAAAGCCGCCAAAACCGCAACAACAACAAGCGCAATTCCTATTTTTCGCGCATTTCGCCCAAAAACCCGCTCATGCAAAGGGCGCGCAGGAAGAAGCTCCGAAATCGGAACATTTGTTTCTTGGATTTTCTGATTTTTATACAAGGAGACAAATTCATCGGCATCCAAGTCAAGATACTCGCAGTAATTGCGCAAAAAGCCAAGCAAATAGGATTCCCCAGGGAAATCGTCAAACCGCTCGCTTTCCAAAGCATCAAGATACCTGCGAGATATATTTGTTTCCCAAGCAATCTGGTCAAGGTTAAGCCCCTTGGCAACGCGCTCTTCCTGAAGTTTCTGCCCTATGCTTTCCATAAATCTTTCGTCTCTGCGGCCTGCCTGACGGCAGTCAGGCGGACAGGCGGCACATCACTCATTAAACAGAAAATTATCGTAAACATTTGCCGAAGACGGAGAATCGTAGACAAATCTTGCGTCGGGGATTCCCTGATTAAGCGAATAATTAGAAAACGTAAAGACAATTCTCGTGCCCGTGATTGTATCGGCTTCAACGCGCCGGATAAGCTTAGAATCATAATCCACAAGAAGGCGCATTGTGCGGAACATCTCCGTGGTAGAGCGCCTGGCAAGCGATAGGGCGATAACGCGAACTCTTGAGCCTTCTTCAAGCGGCACGGGGTCGGGACCCGTTTCGTAGGCAATTGAGTAGTAGCGGCGCATAAGAGAAAGCCCTTCGGGAGTTGCAAGCGAAGCGCCGCCCGCGCCGATGTTTCCTGATTCGGCGGGGTTTACAGCCTGCGTAAGTACCGCGTTATAAGGCGCGGGCAAATAAACCGTAAGAACGCTCCCGTCAAACACAATAGTCTGCTCGGCGGGAGAGGAAAAGTCAATTCTTAAAAGCTCAGGAGATTTATATGAAACGCGGCCGCGCATTACCTCCGAGTCGGCAGAAGTTTGACCTGTGTACGAAATTGTTATGTCAGCAGAGTAATCCCTTAGGCCCGCGTAAACTTCTGAAACCGAAGAGAAAAACGTGTCAACTGTTGTTATTGTATTCTGCGCAAACAACGGCGCAGAGACAAAAAGCAAAGGAGCGCACACCGCGCAGATAAAAAAGGAAGCCTTCCTCATACAGATGCTTAGTAAAGCAAAAAGCGGGGATTTATGCAAGACGGAGATAACGTATAATATCTTTCGCAAATTCGCGTGTACAAAAAAAAAAGACACGGCAGTGGCAAAGACAGTGGAGCGCGGCGTGGAAGAGATGCTTGCCTACTATGACTTTCCGGCTGAACGCTGGAGGCATATACGCACAAACAAG
>CAZDXD010000233.1:0-2091 GCA_964509415.1 uncultured Treponemataceae bacterium | reverse complement strand
CGATTTTTGCGACCGTCACAAGCGCTTGTGACGGACTCTCACATGGACTTGTGACGATCTATCACAAGCGCTTGTGAGAGGCAGTCATATTGCCAATATGCATGGCATCAATCTAGGCTAGATTGGTGTCTGAATTGTCGTTGTTTTAGTTTGCTAGTGGATTAGTTTTTTAGTTTTCTAGTCAACTAGTTTACTAGACAACTAGATAACTAATCCACTAGACCACTAAATTCCAAAAAAAATATCAAAAAACCGCAAAAAACACTTGACAAGTAACAGGGGGGGGGGTGTAAAATCCTTTAGTACAGGGCAGGTTCTAAAAGGCGTGTTGCGCTTTCATATGCCCTGAAAACTACACAAAGGAGTGTTCAATAATGAAAAACACAAGCCGTTTTGCCCTCGCGCTTTTCGCGGCGATTACGGCAATCTTTATCGTTTCCTGCTCGGATGATTCAAGCGATGCCCTTACGGGTACTGTGTGGCAGTATACTGCAGCGGCTACTGATAACACTGATTCCTACGCTTACAATGATACCCTTTCCTTTTATTCAGGCGGCACTTTTTCTTTAAGAGAGGTTTATACAGTCAACGGCATACAGGACTATGACATCACATTTGAAGGAACTTACGCCTTGAGCGGCACCACGCTTACCATGTCTACGGGGAGAGTTGTTATTTTAGGAACTTATTCCGGCGGGAACACCATTACCATTGAAATGAACGGCGAATACTTTATATTTAGAAAGGTTTCATAACGTCCCCGCCTCCCTGTCTACCCTGTCTGCCAACAGGCAGGGCAGACTGTTGCAGGCTTGTATGAAAGCCGCAATTTCAACTACATTTTAGCTTCCCTATAGAAAACGGAGGCAAACATGAAAAACACAAGCGCGGCTCAAAGGCAGGATGGGTTTAAGTCGCAGTGGGGCTTTATTATGGCGGCTGTCGGCTCTTGCGTTGGCATGGCAAATGTCTGGCGCTTTCCGATGCTGGTTTCCCGCTATGGCGGCCTGACCTTCATGATTCCCTATTTTATCTTTGTATTCATTATCAGCCAGTCGGGCATGATGGAAGAGTTTTCGCTTGGCCGCTGGGCTAAAAGCGGACCGTCCGGCGCGTTTGGCAAGGCAATGGAAAACGGCGGAAAGTCCAAGCGGGCGGGCGAATGGCTAGGGATTGTCCCTGTCATTGGCGCGCTGGCGCTTGCCATCGGGTATTCGGTTATCATGGGCTGGATATTCTATTACACCAAAATGGCAATCACAGGCGAGCTTGTCGCGATGGGGCAGGACATGAATGCTATCGGCGGAGCTTTCGCGGCAGTCGCGCCGGAAGCGGGCGGGTTGGTTGAAGCAATCAGGCAAACCTTTGAAACCGGCGGCGCGAACAATTTCTGGATTGCCGTAGGCGTTGCTGTCTCGTTTGCGATTTTGGTTTTGGGCGTTGCAGGCGGCATAGAAAAGTCTTCCAAGGTAATGATGCCCGCGCTGTATGCGCTGTTTATCGCCCTCGCCATAATGATGCTTTTCACGCCCGGCACAGCCGACGGCTACCGCTATATCTTTTCCCTTAATCCCGCGGGGCTTTTGGACTACCGCGTATGGGTTTACGCATTCGGGCAGTGCTTTTTTTCGCTATCCATTGCGGGTTCGGGCTCGGTGGTTTACGGCTCCTACCTTGGCGACAATGTCAAAATACGCAAATCCGCCGTTATTTGTGCGCTCATGGACACTTCCGCCGCATTGCTGGCAATGCTGATTATTATCCCCGCGATGGCTACCGTTGGCGCTGACTTGGGCAATGGCGGTCCCGGTTTGATGTTCATCTACGTTCTGCCTGTGTTCAATAGCATGGGCGCTGTCGCTCGCCTGATTGTTATCTTTTTCTATGTGGCGGTTCTTTTCGCGGGGCTGTCTTCGGTTATCAACCTGCTTGAAGTTCCGATTAACTTCCTGCAAAACCAGTTCAAGGTTAAGCGCTGGCTTTCCACGCTGATTATCCATGTTGCCGCGCTGGCTGTCGCGCTGATAATCCAGCCCTGGACCTCGCAGTGGATGGACATGGTTTCAAACTATATTCTGCCGCTCGGCGCGC
>CAZDXD010000232.1:0-2133 GCA_964509415.1 uncultured Treponemataceae bacterium | reverse complement strand
TCAAGAGAATCAGGGGCTTAGAGTACATTGACAAGGTGATTAACATTGACCAAAGTCCAATCGGCCGCACGCCGCGCTCAAATCCTGCCACTTACGTTGGCGTTTTTACAGGAATACGAGACCTTTTTGCAAGCCTGCCTGAGTCAAAGGCTCGCGGATTTAAGCCTGGCCGCTTTTCGTTTAATGTGTCGGGCGGAAGGTGTGAGCACTGCAAAGGCGACGGCACAATCACAATAGAAATGAATTTTCTCCCGGACGTATACATTACCTGCGATGTCTGCCGTGGCAAGAGATTTAATCACGAAACTTTGGAAATAACATATAAAGGAAAAAACATAAGCGATGTCCTTGACATGACAGTCGAGGAAGCCTGCTCTTTTTTTGAGCACATTCCGCACATTTACCGCAAGCTGGAGACGCTGCGCTCCGTAGGGCTTGGCTACATAAAACTCGGGCAGTCTGCGCTTACTCTTTCGGGCGGGGAGGCGCAGCGCGTAAAGCTTGCCGACGAGCTTTCAAAGCGTTCAACGGGCAGGACGCTCTACATTCTTGATGAGCCTACAACAGGGCTTCACTTTGCCGATATCCGCCAGCTTATGGAGGTTATCCAGCGGCTGGCGGAGCAGGGTAACACTATCGTAATGATAGAGCACAACCTTGACGTGATTCTCCAAGCTGACTGGATTATCGACCTTGGACCTGAAGGCGGTGTAAACGGCGGAGAAATTGTAGCGGAAGGCACGCCTGAGGCTGTTGCCGAATGCTCCGCTTCTTATACAGGCAAGTACATAAAGGAAATGCTCGCTCGAAACGCCAGATGAAGCTTTTCCCCCGCCTTAAATGCGCCGCTTTAGCCGATTTTACCGCTCGTTTTTTAGCGGCTGCGTTTTTCCTGATTTTTCTTTTTCTTTCGCGCGGCGCTTTTGCGGCGGATGACAGCCGCAGAATCACGGTGGAGTCCGCGCGATCCGTGGAAAGCGACAAGGTTATTGACGAGCTTACAGGCGATGAAAAAACCGTAACCACGCTTCGCGGCGGCGTGGTTATAGTGATTGAAGAAGGCAGCGATGTTTCGCGCATTTCAGCGGACGAAGTAATTTATGACCGCGCCCGGGAAATGATGGAAGCCCGCGGCAACGTAAAGTATGAGCACACTACAGGCGGCTCTTCCAGAGAATCTTTTAGCGGCGAGTCCATGCTTTTTAACGTTGCCAGCCAGCAGGGCGTTTTTCTTGACGGCGCGTTCGGCAGGGATTCAGGAGATGAAGAGGCGGATTCTGTAATTGTTGATACCGAGGTTGCCGCCCGCGATTCGGGCACGACTATTGCTTTCAAAAAAGGTGTGCTTACAACCTGCGACGATGACGATCCTCATTGGCACATTAGCGCATCCAGAATATGGATGCTTCCCGGAAATGAGATAGCACTCCTTAACGGCGTGCTCTATGTCGGCCCGCTTCCTGTCTTCTATATTCCGGCTTTCTATTATCCCGGCGATGAAATGATTTTTCACCCTGTTTTTGGCTACAGGAACAGGCAGGGCTACTTTTTCCAGACAACGACTTACTTTTACGGGCGCAAGCCGCTTGCCGACACGTCGAGCAGCACATTCGCCGGGCTCACAGGGGGGAGCGGCACATTAAAAAAACAGGTGAGAGAAGGGCTTTTTTTGCGGAACACAGCTGAAGACGATGACAGCAAGAGCACGGATTATTTTAAGATTAAGTTTGACGCATATTCAGGGCTTGGCATTCTTGCAGGCGTTGACGGCTCTTTTAAGCCTAACTCCGAGTGGATTGACTCCCTTTCATTTTATGGCGATATCGGCTTTTCGCGCACCCTTTTTCCGCTAACATCAAGCTATTACACGCCATTCGACACGGATGGCACAACGCGCAGGGATTCAGGCTGGTTCTGGGGCATTGAGCTTCCATTCCGCTATCGTGCCAACCTTTCTTACAGCATGTCAAAAAAAACCTTTTCGCTTAGCATATCATTTCCGCTTATCTCTGACCCCTATTTTAAGCAGGATTTTACAGACCGTTCGGAGGACTTAAACTGGGTTGACTTCTTTATGAACCAAAGCGAGCTTGCACAAGGCGATGACAGCATAACAACGGAAACCTCCTACAC
>CAZDXD010000231.1:0-2150 GCA_964509415.1 uncultured Treponemataceae bacterium | reverse complement strand
CCTAAGCTTTCGGCGGACGCGGTAATCGCGCCGGGCTCGTACAACACATTGGAAACAACCGAAAAACTCATTATAATAGGGGCAAGCACAGGGGGCACGGAAGCCCTGCGGGAGGTTTTGGAGACAATGCCTGTAGACGCTCCGGGAATTGTGATTGTGCAGCACATGCCGGAGCATTTTACAACATCGTTTGCCAACAGGCTTAACGGGCTTTGCAAGATTAGCGTAAAGGAGGCCGCCGACGGCGACACCGTAATGCGCGGGCAGGCTTTAATCGCGCCGGGCAACAAGCACACCCTTCTAAAGAGAAGCGGGGCGCGGTATTATGTTGAGGTGAAGGACGGTCCGCTTGTCTCAAGGCACAGGCCCTCCGTTGATGTACTCTTCCGCTCTAGCGCGAGGTACGCGGGTAAGAACGCTGTCGGCGTGATTATGACAGGCATGGGCGATGACGGCGCCAAGGGCATGAAAGAAATGCATGACGCGGGCTCATACACAATCGCGCAGGACGAGGCTACCTGCATTGTGTACGGAATGCCCGCCGAGGCGGTTAAGTTAGGAGGGGTTGACCAGATTGTCCCCCTGCAAGATATTACAGCAAGCGCGATTGCCGCAGCCGCGCGGCTTAAATGATTTAAGGACGGGGTAATTATGAAAAAGATTCTAGCTGTTGACGATTCAGTTTCTATCCGCAAGAGCATAAGCTTTATCCTTTCTAACGAGGGATACGAGGTTGTTGAGGCGGAGGACGGCGCTGACGGGCTTGAAAAGGCAAAGGTTGGCAAGTTTGACCTTGTTATTACCGATATTAATATGCCGAACATGGACGGCATTCAGCTTATAAAAGAGCTTAGGCAACTTCCTGATTATAAATTTGCGGCTATTATCGCGCTGACAACCGAAAACCAGCAGTCAAAAATGGCCGAAGGCAAGGAAGCGGGGGCTACCGGCTGGATCGTAAAGCCCTTTGATTCCGATAAATTAGTAGCCGTTGTAAAGAAGGTTATAGGATAGAAACCAAAGGTGGCAGGGTGCGCTTAGGGCCGCCTGTGCAGATTTAAGCGTTAAGGAGGCTTAAATGAAAAGCATAAAGTCGTTTTTGATTGTCGTGACGGGCAGCCTTGTCTTGGTGGTTGGTGCTTTGAGCACCATTATTGCCTACGGTTTCGCCCGCTCCACGGCAATGGAAATTATCTACGAAAACCTACTGTCGATTGTGGATGCCGTGTCTTCCGACATAGCGACACAGCTCGATGTGGAAATGGCGGTGCTTGATGTCCTTGCCGCTACCGACGCGCTCACCGACCCAGACCGGTCGCTTGAGTCGAAGGCGGCGTACTTGGTGCGCTCAAGGGACCTTGACCCCACGCGCCTTAATTACTGCGTTGTTGACACTCAAGGGAATGGATTTACAACCGACGGGGGGAGAATAAGCGTAGGGGACAGGGACTACTTTAGGCAGGTAATGCAGGGACGGATTGTCGTCTCTGACCCAATAGAGGACAGAACGAGGCAGGGCGCGCTGACATTCATTTACGCCATGCCAATCCGCAATAGGGAAACAAACGCCATTATGGGCGCGGTGATATTGAATAAGGACACGAAGGAGCTTTCCGATGTTCTTTCAGAAATCCCCATCGGGGACTCTGGCGGTTGCTACATTATCAGCAACACCACGGGCAACACGGTAGCCCATTATTCAATTTATTCTGCCGTCCAGACGGGAGAGAACATGGAAAACCTTGCCAACTCGAACTCAAGCCTAAGGGCGCTTGCCGCCTGCCACGCTGCCGCGCGCAGCGGCGCTTCGGGCGCGACTGAGTACACATATAATGGCGCCGCCACCTTGGCGGCATATACGCCCCTTCCGTCAGACTTCGTATCATGGTCCGTGATTGCCACGGCTCCCGAAGCTGAGTTTACGCACGGCATAACCACCATGCTCCGTGTCATGATTATTGTGGCGATTGTCCTTTGCGCGGCTGGAATCGCTGTGGCGGTCTTTATTGCAATGAATATTTCCAAGCCGCTTACGGTTATAAGCGATGGTCTTGAATACATTGCCAAAGGCGATCTTGTAGCTGCCCATATTGATGCCAAGACAAGCGCGCACATAAGAGGCAGAAAGGATGAAATCGGCAAAATGGGAA
>CAZDXD010000230.1:0-2151 GCA_964509415.1 uncultured Treponemataceae bacterium | reverse complement strand
GGCGCTTAACATGGCGCTTGCCGACTGGCAGGCCGCTTATCCGCCGCCCGCCACAGCCCGTGGAAGGTGCCGCATAAAATACATAACGCAGGTGCGCACAAACCCTGTCCAGTTTTTGCTTTTTGCCTCGCGCCCCGACGCGTTGCCGCAGCAGTATCTTTCTTATCTTTCCAACTGCATTCGCCGCGACTTTGGCTTTTCGCAAATACCTCTCTTGCTTGAGCTAAGGGAAAGCCGCAAAAAAAAGGAGGGCGCAAGATGAACAGGGGCGGCAACTCATACGGCTTTTCGGGCTTTTCGATTGGGCAGGTCGAGCGCATGCTTGGCGTGAAGGCGCACATTCTCCGCTACTGGGAAGAGCAAATCCCGCTTATACGGCCGCAAAAGGACTCTTTAGGCCGGCGCTTTTATTCCGCGCGGGATGTCTCGCTCCTTTACAGGCTAAAGTACCTAATTTACGAAAGGCGCTTTACGGCGCTTGGCGCGGGCGAAGAGCTTTTGCGCGAGCTTTCTGGCAAGTCGGCAAGCTCAGAGAAGGCGATTGCAATACAGGAAATACGGCGCGAGCTAATGGAGATTTACAGCATTGTTTCAGCAAGCCGCCGCAACACCGAGAATGCCGGCAGCTCCCCAAGCGATAGCGCAAACGGCAACGACACGCAATCAACATGAGCAAAGAAAAAAACGGCGCGAAAGGCGAGGAAGAACCCTTTTACGCCGCTGTATTGCGCAAAAAGCGCAAAACCGCAGCCGCGCCTTCCCTTCCCGCGCCAAAGGCAGGGCGGGAGCCGCGCCCTAGCCGCCAAGAGCGCGCAAGGCAATGGGGCAAGGGAGCTGTCCGCGCGGGAATGCTGCCGCCGCAAGAAGGCTTTGCAAACGTATTCCCGCCGCTGCCGCATGAGGCAGCCTCTATTGTTGCGGGGCTTGGAGCAATGCTGCAAAAGACGTTCCCGCTAAGCCGGCAGCAGCAATCCAGCCTTCCCGACAACGTGGCGGAATTATCGCACCTTTTAACCGATGCCAGGGGAGAGCGCCCCGCCGTCTATTTGAACAATCCCGCATGCCTTTCCGCATACGCCTATTATTTTTTGTGGTGGAATGTCGTGCGCCTTTCACGCCTTTTTGCGGGGCTAAACCCCGCCCGGCATTTGCCCGACTCCTTTGCCGCAGTTGACTTTGGCTCAG
The DNA here is from genome assembly GCA_964509415.1 of uncultured Treponemataceae bacterium. Taxonomy (GTDB): domain Bacteria; phylum Spirochaetota; class Spirochaetia; order Treponematales; family Treponemataceae; genus Avitreponema. The sequence goes on along the minus strand of CAZDXD010000230.1, from coordinate 966 downwards.
GGCCGCTAACGGCAGTTTGCGCGCTTTGGATTGCCTGCCCGCACTTGCGCAAAAAGAAGATACGTTGGTACTGCATTGACGCATCCAAAGAGGCCCTCGCCGCGGGCGAAAAGCTCTACCTTAGCCTTGCGGCCGCAACGGGCGGCGATGCGTGGCAGATTGTCCGCGTAAAGGGCGGCCTCGACGCGCAAATAAAGGAAAAGGCCGCGCTTGTTCTTTCCGCAAATGTCTTTAACGAGATTATGCGCTTGGGCGGCTCGTCTGAGGGCAAAGGCCGCGGCGCCGCGCCTAAAAAGCGCTTTACTGCAAAAAACGCGCTTGAGCTCCTAGCCGCCTTTGCCGCTCCACGTTGCGAGCTGCTTGTTGCGGAGCCTGGCAACCCTACAGGCGGGGCCTTCATTGCGGCGCTGCGGCAAGCAGCCCTTGCGGCGGGCTTTAACGTTCTATCTCCTTGCACGCACGCGGGGGAGTGCCCCTTTCCTGGCTCGCGGCAAAAAAAGTGGTGCCACTTTGCCTTTAGCGCAACATCTGCCCCCAAAGAGCTTGCCCGCCTTTCTGAGAGCGCGGGACTTCCCAAAGAGCGCGCGGCGCTTTCGTTTCTCTATCTTGAAAGAAACGCAGAGAAGGCTTTTCAATATAATATAAATGAGGATAATCGCGTTATCCCCGCCCGCGTCCTTTCAGAGAAAATCCGCCTGCCGCAAGGCAAAAGCGGCCGCTATTGCTGCTCCTCGCTTGGAAAGCTCATTGTGGCGGAGGATGAGCCGCGCAAAAGGGAAGAGGCAGCAGCTCCTCGCTCTGGCAACCTCCTTTTGCTGCGGATAGAAGGCGAGGTTTCCCCCAACTCGCCGCGCGATCCCGTAACGGGGGCTTTAATCGTCAATCTTGCACAAGATGGGGAGGCGCGCTTTCATCAGCCTTTAAGGGATCAACGCCGTAGCGCTTTGCAAGCTGAAAGCGGCAAGC
>CAZDXD010000229.1:0-2155 GCA_964509415.1 uncultured Treponemataceae bacterium | reverse complement strand
ACCTGCTCTTCAATGTAAAGGCGAATGCGCTTTGCCTCGTCAATGAGGCGGTTCCAGCTTTGGGGAGAGATGCGCACCTCTCCCGCAAGAATGCGCAAGACGGCGTATGCGTTTTCCGCCTTGTCCTTGGGGTAATCTGCCTGCCATGCATCGTACTGCGCGTGTATTTCATCCCAAGTTGAAATAAGCCCCTGCCTTATACTAGAGCGCAGGGCATCAGCCTTCTCTTCGGGAACAAGCTGCCCGCCCATGTTTACCCAGTTTAGGCTGATGTTTTGCGGGCACTGCGTCGCAAAGTACTCGTAGTGAATGCCATAGCCTGTGAGGTACTCCGCGATGGTTTTAACGCCGTAGTACAAGAGCATTTCGCGGTAGGCTTTCCATCCTTCAGCGGGCTTTAGAATGCACACGGGGCGGCGCTCTTTCTCCATTATCTCGCCCTCAACAAAAAGGTGTGACACCTCATCTGGGGCAAAAGAAAGAAGCTCCCTGCCCTTTGCCGCGCACTCCTCATCAGGCGGGAGGAGAGACTCGCCTTTAACCCTAAACCACGCCTTCCCCGTCCACAGCTCAAGCAGGCGTAAGCCTTCGATGATTTCCCGCGCGGTGTCGGGGGCAAGGTAGTCGGTTTCAATGTGCTGGACGGGGGTTTTCCGCTTGTCGCGCGTTTTGTATTTCCAGCTATTGCGTTCAAGGGCGTACATATTGTACATCCACCAATAGGCGGGCATAACCTCAAGCTGGTCGAGCTTTCGGTTTTCAAGCACCATGCTGAAAGGCAGTGTTATGTTGAGCTCGGCGGGGTAGCTTCCCTTTGTAAGCAGGGTGAAGCTGGCAAAGCGGCAGTTGTGCTTTAGTGTTGAGGAAAGGCCAGGCCAAAAGCCGCGCCCAGCGATGATTTCGCCGTCGTTGCCGCGGCTGTTGTGGTTTGAGCCGACGGTAGCGCCCGCTGCCATGTTCGACTGCCCCATAACAAAGGAGGCAATCAAAAAGGAATTGTTATGATGCTGCTCGTGGAATGGAAAAACAAGGTTATTTAGCACCTCGCAGCAAGAAATCGTTGAGTTATCGCCGAGTATTGAGTTGATAAGCCGAGCGCCGTATTTAAGGCTTGAGTTGTCGCCTAGCACAAAGCGCACAGCCTTCACCCCGTAGAAAACGTGGCAGCCGTACCCAACAATCCCGTTTACAAGCTCAACGCCTTCGCCAATCTGCGTGATGTTTTCCGCGCTTGACTTTATTGTAAGGTTTTTGAGCTTATTCGCGCCCTTGATGTAAACGCCGCCACCCGCCTTTACATCCTTTATAACCTGGCAGCTTTTTATTACCGAATAGTCCCCGATTGTGCCGTACCAGCCGCGCCGCGCGTCAGCCGATTCTTGTGTTATCTCTTTCAGCTTTTCCATTAAAACGGCATCATCGCGATACATAGCCCATAGATAAGCGTCCGCGCAAATCATCGACTCAAAGGGAAGCACCGAGCGGCCGCCCGCCTCGTTTACGGGGTCAATGCAGACGCGCACGCTTTCGTCCTCACCTTCCTTGATAATGCCCTCGCCGAACTTGGCGTGGTTCGTTGTAACCATCTCGTCAATTTTGCAAAGGACACATGAGTCTCCTATAATGTAGTGCGAAAGGCACAAGACCTCGTGTACCGCGCACCCGCGCCCTACGTCGCAAGCGTATATGCGGGAGCCCGTAATCCCTGCGGGCACGACAAAGTCGTGGTAAGAGAGCGAGCCGCGCCTGCACGCGCCAATGCGCACAAGACCTGCAAAAAGATTATTGCGAATAACGGTGGGGTCAAAGGGGTCTTCCACGAGCACAATGTCCCACTTTGCGCAGACGTTGCCGTTAGCCTCAAGCGCGACAATCTCTTCCGCAGTAAGGGTGCGCCACTTGTAGCCCTTGCCCGCAATCTGCCGGTTTCGCAGATAGTATTCGTCCTCGCTTTCAGGGAGAAAGGGCGCGTTCTCCCCCTCGCCGCCGATAAAGTTAAACGCTGCCTCATCGTCAGGGTAAAAAACAACTTTGCGCATTAAGGGAAATTATAGCAGGTTTAGTTGGTAGAGGGTAGTGTTCTAGTAATCCGCTAGCAAACTAGTAGATAATTCTGTAAATAAAAATCCCAGTACCCAGTGCTGCGTGCTGTGTG
>CAZDXD010000228.1:0-2162 GCA_964509415.1 uncultured Treponemataceae bacterium | reverse complement strand
GTCTTCCGCGTTATGCACACGATTAAGGGCTCGGCGGGAATGTTCGGCTTTGACGACATTTCCAAATTCACGCACGAAATCGAAACTGCATACGACCTTGTCCGCTCGGGGAAGGTGAAGGTTTCTTCAGAGCTTATAAGCCTTACGCTAAAGGCGAGGGACTTAATCTATTCCATGCTTGAAGCCGAAGATGGCATCCCAGACAACCTGCGGGCAGAGGCGGATGAAGTTGTAAAGGAATTTAAGGCAATAGCCGGCATTGAAGGCGGCGTGGATTCTGGTGACGTGAAAGCGAGCAGTGCGCTGCAAAAGATTTCTCCTGCGCCTGACTCCTTTGAAACGCCCGAAAACCATTTTAGAATACGATTCGCACCGCCGGAGGATTTTTTCCGCTCTGGGACGCGCATTCTTCTCCTCATAAGCGAGCTTGCGGATATGGGCTCGCTTACCGTAACTTCCATAACGGATGCCGTGCCTCCTCTTTCTGAGATTGACGCTGAAAAGTGCTATATGTCGTGGTCGATTATCCTTTCGACAATGCGCTCTCAGAACGAGGTAAACGATGTTTTTATTTTTATTGATTCTTCCGTTGTCAATATTGAGCCTGTTGCGCAGGATCTAAGGAAGCTCGGCGAAATTCTTATTGACCGGAAATCAATTACTGCGGAAAAGCTGGATGCGGTTGTCAACCAGCAAAAGAAAATCGGCGAGCTTTTAACCGAAAGCAAGGCGATTTCAAAAGAAGACTTGACCGCTGCCCTTGCGGAGCAGGCACACTTCAAAAAGCTCGACGAGGAGCAAAAGTCAGCGGACGCTTACAAGACGCGCACACTTGCGGCAGCGCAGCAGAGCATTCGCGTAAACTCGGAAAAGCTTGACCAGCTCATTGACCTTGTGGGAGAGCTTGTTACGTTTAACGCAAGGCTTAGCCAGACGGCGCAGGAGTCAAAGAACCCCGCCGTTGTCTCTTTGAGCGAGCTTGCAGAAAGGCTCATTCTTTCGCTTCAGGACACATCGATGGATATGCGAATGCTTCCAATCGGGACAATGTTTTCGCGCTTTAGGCGGACTGTCCATGACTTGGCAAGCGACTTGCACAAAAAGATTGAGCTTGTAACGGAAGGAGCTGAAACGGAGCTTGACAAAACCGTTATAGAAAAGCTGAATGACCCGCTTATCCACCTTATACGCAATTCGGCAGATCACGGCATTGAGTCCCCTGATGAAAGAGCCGCCGCCGGAAAGAATCCAACGGGTATTGTAAGGCTTTCCGCAAGCCACGCGGGAGCCTTTGTCGTGGTTTCGGTTTCCGATGACGGTTCAGGCATTGACAAGGAGAAGGTATTTCAAAAAGCCGTTTCGCGTGGGCTTGCGCAGGCTACCGATGTTCTCTCTGACACAGAGATTTACAATTTGATTTTCCAGCCGGGCTTTTCAACTTCGGATACCGTAAGCTCCGTTTCGGGGCGTGGCGTTGGTCTTGACGTTGTAAAAAAAGACATTACCTCGCTAGGAGGCACAGTCACCATAGAGTCGGAGCGGGGAAAAGGCAGCGCGTTTATCCTTAAAATTCCGCTGACGCTTGCAATCATAGAAGGCATGCTGGTGCAAATCGGCGACAACGAGTATGTAATTCCCCTTACAAATGTGGATGAATGCCTTGAGTTTATCCCCGAAGAGGAAGAAGACGGCAAGATTTGCTCCCATATTGCCGCCCGCGGACAAATGCTCCCGTTTGTGGACTTGCGCCGCTGGTTCGAGATAGAAGGCGAGGAGCCCGCTGGCAGGCAGGTTGTCATTGTAAACGACCAGGACTCAAAGTTGGGTCTTGTGGTTGACCGCGTAATCGGCAATCACCAGACTGTAATCAAGCCGCTTGGCGACCTCTACAAGAACGTGCAGGGGCTTTCGGGGGCTACGCTTTTGGGCGACGGCTCTGTGGCGCTAATCCTCGATATTTTTAAGCTTTCGGATGTGGTGAGGGCAGAGACCACCGCGCAAAGCGCTTAAGGGGGGTAGTAGGAAGAAGCTATGGAAAACTCAATGTCTTATAACGATTTCAAGAAAATCGCCACCTACATCGAAAAAAACGTGGGCATTAAGATGCCCGACGTAAAGCAGACAATGCTCCAGTCGCGGATTTCGCAGCGCCTCCGCGCGCT
>CAZDXD010000227.1:0-2173 GCA_964509415.1 uncultured Treponemataceae bacterium | reverse complement strand
GAACTTATAAACGTCGCAACTTCAAGGGCAAAGAAGCGCCTTGTAGTTTTTGGAAACGAAAGGGAAATAAGGCGGCTTCATGAAGAAGCAAAAGAGGAAGACGGCAAGATTGACGATGTTTTTGACCTTTTAGAATACATTAAAAGCTGCGGCAAGTATAACGTTGCCCCGCACAAGACAAGCTCGCGCGCGCTAGGCGTAAAGCCCTTTAGCACGCAAACGGAAGAGGAGTTTTTGCAAACCTTAGGCCACGCGCTTGAAAATGTGATGACGCGGGCAAGAAGGTGCGGCATAAAAAAGGAAGTGCCCATAAGCGCCATCTTTGAAAGCGGCACCGTTGAGCCTGACTTGTTCTTTAAGGGGCGCTTTGACTTTGTCATTTTTGAGCGCGGCGCGGGCAGGCGGGAAATCCCTGTCCTTGCAATAGAGCTTGACGGCAAGGAGCACTACGAAAGCGAAATTGTAAAGCGACGCGACAAGCAAAAAGAAGAAATATGCCGAGCGCATAGACTGCTTTTAATCCGCGTGGACAACACGTATGCTAGGCGCTACCACTATATAAAGGAGATCTTAGAGCGCTTTTTTGCTAGGAGGTGAGCAGCCCCGCCCTGCAAGCCGATAGGCAGAGCCTGTCGGCTTGCAGGCTTGCCCAGCTCTGCCGGCTAAATCACCAATTCTCATACCTTCTTCCTGTGTCAAGCGCGCGGAGGCGTTGCATTTCTTCCGCCGTGAACGCGAAGTCAAATATATCGATATTCTCTGCAATGTGGGCGGGGTTTGAAGAGCCGGGAACTGCGGAATACCTCGCCTGCACGTGCCAGCGCAAGATAACCTGCGCAGGGCTTTTGCCATACTTTGCTGCAAGCGCAGTTACAAGGGGGTTGAAAAAATGGTCTTGCGTGTGGCCGCGTCCGCCTAGCGGGTAATAGGACTGCACGACTATCCCGCGCGCGGCGGCAAACTCCTTTAGCGCCTCGTTTTGGTAATACAGGTGATTTTCGTTTTGGATTACAGCGGGCGGCACATCAAAATTTTCTATAAAATGATTAACGCCTTGCGCGGTGTAAAAGTTTGAAATGCCTACCGAGCGTATCTTCCCCTCTTTGACCGCCTGCACCATCGCGCGGTAAACGCCGTCATCGTTGCGCCCGTGCTGGTGCAAAAGCACAAGGTCAATGTAGTCAACCTGCAAATTTGCAAGCGATGAGGCAATATCCCTTTCAGGATTGGAAGACGATGGCAAGAGTTTTGTTGTAATAAAAATATCCTCGCGGCTGCAAAGCCCTTCTGCAATGGCGCGGCGGAGGGCGCGACCGACTTCCGCCTCGTTGCCGTAGTAGCGAGCGGTGTCAATCAGCCTGTAGCCAGATTTGAGCGCCGCGTAGACTGCCGCCTCGCAGGTTTCGCCGCGCAGCGTCCATGTGCCAAACCCTATAAGCGGCATGCGGTATCCGCTATTGAGCAGCACGGATTGCCCGTCCGCGCCTGCGCTTTGCGCAAAGACCGCGGAGCCGATAAGCGCGAGAGTGAACACAAAAGCCTTCTTGCAAGTCATAAAACCCTCCTGAGATTGGCAGAATATAATTGCAAAGGCAATGAGGCGCGTCAAGGGGATATTCAAAGCTGCGAACTTAAGTGCTTGGAAGCTGAGACGCATAAAGCCGTGCAAGAAAAGACCTGTTACGCAGACGGCGCTCTAAGCCTATTGCCGAAATATCAGGCTAATGCGTCCCGCGCTTAATTCGGCGGCGGCTTCGGCAAAGCCATCAGCCTTTTCTTCGGGGATTGCGCCTTCCACTACAGGCGCGGAAGCCGCGAAACTTTGCGAGTAAAGATGAGCGCCTGCCACTTCCGCGCGGCGCAAAAAACTTTCCAAAAGCGAGTAAGGGACTTCCGCAGTAAAGCGCAGCAAGGGCACGCGCTCTTTTGGTTTTGCCGCGGCAAGCGCAGCTTTGGCAGCGTCGGAATACGCCCTTGCAAGCCCGCCCGTGCCAAGGAGCGTGCCGCCAAACCATCGTGTCACGGTGATTATGCAGTCTGTAAGCTCGGCGCCTTTTAGAACTTCAAGAACCGGCCGTCCTGCTGTGCCCGAAGGCTCCCCGTCATCGGAGCAACCGCAAACTTGAGAGCTTCCCACAGCAAAAGCGTGAACAACATGAGAAGCGCCTTTATG
>CAZDXD010000226.1:0-2222 GCA_964509415.1 uncultured Treponemataceae bacterium | reverse complement strand
TGCCGGCGGCAAGCCCTATGGCAGTCCAGGCGGCATCGGCAACGCCGCACCAGTAAGCAACGCCCGGCAGCCCCATCAAAAGCCAGCCCGACATGTCCGAGGCTTCCGCGCTCATGGCGGTAAGCCAAGGTCCTAGCGTCCTTCCGCCAAGAAAATAGGAATCGGAGTCCCTGTTCGCTCGCCTTGCGAAAGCAACGCCTATTGCAATAACAGCCGCCATATAGACAATCATGGCAGCTAAAATCTGGAGTGTGTCGCTCAAAACGCTCATCCCACTTTGTATAAAGATAATCCTTCAGATTATAGCCCGAAAGCCCCATAAGCGTCCACAAGTAGATGGCAAGCTGAACTTGGTATACCAACTACCAACTAATCTCCCCTCAACTGCAACATCAAGAGCATGACATCCGACTGCCTGATGCCAGAAATTCGCGAAGCCTGCCCTAACGTTGCCGGCTGGACCTCTTTTAGTTTAATCCTTGACTCCGCGGAAAGTCCCGTCATCGCGTCATAGTCAAAAGACGCGGGGATTTTAACGCCTTCCATTTTCTTTAGTCGCTCTACATGCCTGTCCTGCGAGCGTATGTAGTGCTCATAGCGTATTTCAAGGATTGCAGCTTCCGTTATCTCTTCAGAATAGGAAGAAACTTGAGGCGAAAGCAGCAGGGCTTCCTCTTGCGGCACAAGCGGGTCGCGCAGGGCTTGGGCTAGGCTCTTGCCGCTGTGCTTCCAAAGCGGGGAAGCCTCGTCGATTTCAGCTTTAATCGCTTTATCGCAGGCGGAAAACGAGGGCACCTTTGCGCTAAAAAGAAGCTCGATTACTTCGCTTTTTGCCTCAACCTTTTCTTTAAGCTTAGTTGCCGCTTCGGGCTTTTGCAAGCCCACTGCAACCGCCTTTTCGGTGAGGCGCTCATCCGCCGTGTCGTGCCTTAATCGCAGGCGGTATTCGGCGCGGGCTGTGAACATTCTGTAGGGCTCATTTGTGCCAAGAGTTACAAGGTCGTCAATCAAAACTCCGATGTAAGCGTCGGAACGGGAAAGCGCAAAAGGCTCGTATATTCCCGCGCCGCGAGAATCAACGCGCCCCTCCTTGACCGCGCGGGCATAAAGTGCGGCGTTAATCCCCGCAATAATCCCCTGTCCGCCCGCTTCTTCATAGCCCGAAGTGCCGTTAATCTGACCCGCCGTGAATAGCCCGCTGATTCTCTTTGTTTCAAGGGCGGAGGTAAGCTGTATAGGATTGATAAAGTCGTATTCGACAGCGTAGGCGGGGCGTGTAACAACCGCTTCTTGCAAGCCAGGAATAGTGCGCAAAAACTCATCCTGCACATCTTCCGGCAGCGATGACGAAAGCCCGTTAATGTACATTTCTTCCGTTTCGAGACCTTCAGGCTCAATAAAAAGCTGATGGCGTTCCCTTTCGGCAAAGCGCTTGACCTTGTCCTCTATGGAAGGGCAGTATCTGGGCCCCGCGCCCTTTATCCGCCCTGAAAAAAGGGGAGAGCGGTGAATGTTCTCGCGGATAATCCTGTGCGTTTCCTCGTTTGTGTAGGTAATCCAGCACGAAACGGAGGGGCAAGAAACCGCGGCAGCCGCAAACGAAAAAGGCTTAAAGTCCGCGTCGCCTTGCTGCTCTTGCATTTGCGCAAAATCCACCGATGAGCGCAACACGCGCGGCGGCGTGCCTGTTTTTAGCCGCCCCACGTTAAAGCCCAGCCGCCTTAAAGCCGCGCCTAGCCCTAGCGCCGCCTCTTCGCCCAGCCTTCCAGCCGAAGTTTCGTATTCGCCAATAAAGACCTTTCCTTCCATAAAGGTGCCGGTGGTGAGCACAGCGGCGCGGGCAGTAATCTTTCGCCCGCGCGAGGTAACAACGCCCTTGAACACGCCGCGCTCATGGCTTCCGCTTTTGGCACAGTTTCCTTCTATTATGAAATCGACCACAGTGTCTTGGTAGAGAAAGAGATTCGGCTCCCTTTCCAGAGTGAGCTTCGCGAGCTTGGAGTATCGCGCTTTGTCAGCCTGTATTCTAGGCGCCTGCACAGCGGGACCGCGGCTCCTGTTCAGCAGCCTGTATTGTATCATGCAGGCATCGGCAAGGCGCGCCATCTCCCCGCCAAGCGCGTCAATCTCGCGCACAATGTTTCCCTTTGAAACGCCGCCGATTGACGGGTTGCACGACATCCTGCCGATTGTGTCGAGGCTCTGCGTTATAAGCATTGTGG
>CAZDXD010000225.1:0-2255 GCA_964509415.1 uncultured Treponemataceae bacterium | reverse complement strand
CCGCTTGATTTTGAGCTTGAAGGCGAAAAGACTGCCGGCGAGATTATGGCGCAGCTTGAAGCCTTGTGTGAGTCAAACGGAATGACAATCACTGCGGTCAAGTCAGGCGGAAGGGAAATCCCTGAAGATGAGCTGGACAGCTTTTTTGCCTCCAATATAGAAAGCATCGGCGATTTGGAAATAGATGCAATTTCGGGCGTGGAGATTCTCGATATGGCGGGCAGGACAGCCGCTGACTTTGCGCAGCTTTCCGCCGACCTTCAAGATATTCCGCTTCTTCTTCAAACGGGGAGGGGACGCAATGCCATGGATACCATAACGCGCCTTTCCGAAAAAATGGAAAACTTGCGCCGCCTTCTTCCGTTGCTTTTTCTTGCCGGCATCCCAGAAGACGCTCTCAAAATCGAGGGAATGAACCCCGGCGAATACCTTGCTTCTGTTTTTTCGTTCATGGAAGAAACTGTCGCCGCGATTGAGCAAGAGGACACGGTTACCATCGGCGATATTTCCGAATACGAGATTGCCCCGCGAATAGAAGAAATCGGGAATTTTCTTTCCGCAATAGCCGGGAATGGTGGTCAAAACAGATAAATCTTGATAAATTAAAATGCCTTAAAGACGGAAGTTTACTCGGGAGACATCAATGACAGTTTTGGGATTAAAAGACATTCGCCGCAAGGAAGACGGGCTTTATTACCGCAGGAAGTTTTCTGCCAGCGCGGCGTATCAGCTGCCGCTTGGCCGCGAAGAAGACGGCAAGATTGAGTTTACAATAGAGACATCGCCCTTTGGAACGAACGACATCAGTGTAAATTTGATTGACCCCGTAAGTTATCCGGTTATACAGGTAAAACGCGCCCTTAAAGACTATATCGACAAGCTGGACACAGCCGGCAAGCTCCCCTAAACATCATGGACATAGAGCTCCTCTCGCACTCTCCTGCGGAAACCGAAGCTATAGGCAGGATTATCGGCGAAAGGCTCGCAGCTGGAGATGTCCTCTCTCTTGAAGGAACGCTTGCCGCCGGAAAAACAGTGCTTGCAAAGGGAATTGCGCTTGGGCTCGGCATAGACGAGCCCGTTACAAGTCCGACTTTTACGCTTATTTCAGAATACGAAGGCAGGCTTCATCTTTATCACATGGACGTTTACAGACTGGATACAGCAGAAGAATTTACCGCGCTTGGGGCAGAAGAGCTCCTGTATGGCGGTGGCGTTTCCGTCATTGAGTGGGGAGAGAAAATAGCTGAACTGATGCCGGAAGGTGCTTTCTTTATTAAAATTGAAGCGGACAGCGAAGGAAGCCGCAGGATTCTGCTTTCAAACTGGGACAGGGGTGGCTTTGAGCCGGGCTGGAATTTGGAGCAACGCGGCAAATGAACGTTCTTGCGGTTTGCACAGCCTTGCCCGAAATATGCGTTGCTGCAGAAGGGGAGGGCGGGCGCTTTCTTATGGCCGCTGAAGGAAAGCGGCAGCAGGCGGAAGACATTCTCCCCTTTATGGAAGAGGCGGCGGAGGGCGCGGGCTTTTCCTTAAAGGAAACGCAGCTTATAACGGCGGCGGAAGGACCGGGTTCTTTTACTGGCTTGCGCTTGGGCTTTTCAGCCGCGAAAGCCATTCAGCTTTCAGCGGGCTGCCCGTTTATTCCCGTGCCGACTTTTGAAGCGTGGGCGATGAGCCTTTCAGGATACGTCGCGCCTCTGTTCTGCGTGATGGACGCGAAAAAAAAGCGCTATTACTGTCAAGGCTTTGCTTCGGGAAAGCCGCTTTCAGAGGCTATGGACATGTCGGCGGAAGAGGCGGCGAATAAAATCTGCGAGCTTCTTTCAGGCAAGGAGGGAGCGGCGCAGGGCTTTTCCCCTATGCTCACCCTTACGGAACAGCACGGCAAGGTTCTGGCTTCGGACGAGGCTTTTATTGCCGCGCTTGAGGCGCAAAAAGCGCTTTCGCAAAAGCCCGTCTTTCAGTTTGCTCCTGTTCCCTGCGGCGGGATTTTTTCGATGATAGCGCTTGCAAAAGAAAAGTTCATGCAGCGCGGCGGCTCTCCTTTTTCCATTGAGGATTATGCTATCGGTCCTGTCTATATAAGAAAAAGCGATGCGGAAGAGGCCCGCGAAAAATAGAAGAACAAGGCTTTTTTAGCCTTTCGATTGAATTTCTAGGTTGGGCAGGTTTTTCAGGCTTTCATCAGAAACGGCAGCCGCCTTGTTTTCGCTCTGTATTGCTTCAAAAACCTCGTGCCGCAGTATTTTAAC
>CAZDXD010000224.1:0-2270 GCA_964509415.1 uncultured Treponemataceae bacterium | reverse complement strand
TAAACTCGTCGCTCACCTTTTCTGATGAAAGAACGCGCACGTCTTGGGGGAGCAACGCGTTAAGCGCCTGCACAAAGCGCTCAGGCGGGATTGAGGCAATGTCGGTGTAAAAGTTAGCCACCTGCCCTGCCGCGTGGACGCCAGAATCCGTGCGCCCTGAGCCTATAAGGGGAATATGCTCTTTATGGATTTTGAAAAGAGCCTTTTCTATCTCTCCTTGCACGGTGCGCTCAGGGAGGTCTTTCCTTTCTTGCCGCTGCCAGCCTGCAAAGCGCGTGCCATCGTATGAAAGTGTAAGCTTTATGTTGCGCAAGTGCTTGCATCGCATCATTTATTGCTATACGGGGAGAGGAGCAAGCCGCCGCGCTACTCTTCTTCCTCGCCTAGCTCCGCGACAATCGAATTGTACAGATCTCGCGCGTGCTCTAAGAGAGGACCAGGCTTGTTCTTTGATGACTTGCCAAGACCAAACATTTTAGCAAGAGAGCGCCTCTGCGTCGCCAAAAGCTCTTTTCGCTTTTCGGGGTCTGACTTAGACCCGTACTTGTACTCAAGGAGGGCTACAATGTAGAGCACGCCGTCAAAGCCGTAGTTTTTATCCAAATCAGGACCGAAAAATCTAAGGTTTGAGACTATCTCTTTTCCAGCTGTTTCAAGCTCCACTGCGCGGCGATAAAAAAAGAGCGCCTTGCGATAAAAGAGGGATGCCACGTAGTCGTAGTTTTCGCCGGGGAATTTCTTGTCCATGTCAGTAAAGAGCCACGCCGCGCGCAAGGCGCACAGGCCCCGCTTGATTGTCGGAGAAAACTTGCTCGACACGTTCTCGTAGCAAAGCATTGCAAGGTAATAGGATGCAGCCCCCTCAGCGAGCCGCCTGTTGTTGGTAAAATCAAACTGCCCGCAAATGCGCGCAACGGAAGTATAGCGCTCTTTCATCTTTTCAGAGATGCCCTTCAGGCTATCCTTGTCCAAAACAGAAAAGTCCTGCTGCAAGGCTGCATAATGGCACTTTGGACAAACCGTTATGCTGTACACTAGCGGAAAAATTTCGCCGTACCTCGCGGAAGGCTCATAGAGCCTGTGCAGCTCATCGGTCAAGTTGCCCGCGATAAGCCTGCCGCCGCCGCTTTTAAGCTCTTCCCTTTTGAAGTGCGCCTCGCACACGGGGCAAATAATCTGCTCTTTGGCAAAAAACGTAAATCCCGCAACCTTTTCTGTCTTTTCTTGCGCTGCAGGCGCTCTTCTTACTACCATCACTTACCTCGCCTTTTAAGAATTGGACTCACCTTTCTATTACTACAATGGCGGCGGCAATTCCGCCGTCATGGGAAAGCGAAAGCTGCAGCTGCCCCTCGCCGCCCTTAGAGAATGCCTCAAGAGCGTCGCCATAAAGCGCTAGGCAGGGCTTGCCGCCCTCTAGCTGCGTTACGCACACATTTCGCAGGCTAAAGCCCGCTATGCCTGTGCCTAGTGCCTTGCCAAATGCCTCTTTTGCCGCAAGCCTTGCTGCAAGGGAGGCCGCGCCGCGCCTTTTTGCATATTCAATCTCTTGCGGATGAAAAAACCGTGCAAGGAGATTGTCGCAGCAAAGCCACCGCTTCATTCTAGCAATTTCGACCAAGTCAATGCCCACGCCGCTAATCATCGCTTGTCTCCCTTACGGTTACGGTAACGGTTTGCGGGCTAAGAGACACCACAGAAAACTCAGCTGGGATATTCGCCCTCACCTCAAGCGTATAGCGGCCGGGTGATGTAATGTCGCTGCAAATGACAAAAAGAAGCGTTGAAGGAGGCGTCCAGCGGGAAAGTTCCGACTTTGGCCCCCTTATAGTCAGGTTGCCTGTTAAGGGGGCGCTTGCAACTTCAAGGCCGTAAATCATGGGGCCAAATGTAATCCGCGTGCCGTTAAAGCGGCGCTCGATAATCTCAGGCGCAATCGAAAGGCGATAGCTCACCGCGTTGGCATCTTCAAAAGAGAAGAGCTCGCCCGGCGACACAATGGAGACCGTGCCGTCCGCGCTAGAGCTCAAGCTCGAAAGGCTGACTGGCTCGGTTTTAATCTCGTCAATGCTGTCAATGAGGGATTGCGGCCCTGAAACTTCTATAAAAGAAGGATTAAGCTCGCAAGACTCAAGGATGTAGCCTTCGGCAGGAAAGTCGGTGAGCACGCAAGAAACCGGAAGTGTCTTGGTAGCCTTCTTTTCTAGCATTACCGTAATTTCTGGCGGGTCAACGGTGATGTACAGCGGGTCAGTCGCGGCGGCAGCGCC
>CAZDXD010000223.1:0-2274 GCA_964509415.1 uncultured Treponemataceae bacterium | reverse complement strand
GCTATCAATACCCGTCGGACATTTCGCGGTTTAGGTCCCTCTGGCAAAGCTCTTGATAGACAAGAGCGCGGGGTTTTAGCTTTTCTTTCACTTCCTTGGCAAAAGGCATATACCGCCAGAAAATGCCGCGCACTTCCTTGTCGAGCTTTTGGATGCCTTCGCTTTCTTTCAGCATCCAAAGGAGGTAATCGTTGATAAACGACTCCTTTAAGTCGCCTTTTAACTTTTTTGACTGGAACCACTGGTAATAGTTGCCGGTAAGCCCTTCTTCCATCCAATAGAACGAGGCCTTTTCTTTTGCTACCTGCCAGCGCAAGTCCGCGACAGCGGTCAGCACGGCAACTTTCAGGCTTTTGGAATACATCGGCACGGCAATCCTGCCGCGGGAGGTAACGCGGTTATACCTATCAAAGGGCTCCCAGCAAAAGCCCGCATCGCCGTAAGAGGGAATAAGAATGACAAACGGCGGAATCCTGTTAAGCTGCGATTTATAAACGCGGCAGAACGCTTCAATATCCACGCTTTCAATCCAGCGGAGCACTTCAAGCACGTTCTCCCGTGTGCCAATATCCTGCTGTGAGGAGTGGAAATACTCGCGCGACAGAATCGGGAAGTGGTTGCCCTGTCTGCCACAAGTCATCTTTGCCATCTGTCGCACCGTGGCAAACTCGGCAGCAACGCCGGAAAGGTCTGTCTCCCCGCCGCCTGAAGCCTCGACCTTTTGCCGCAGGACGCGCACATCGGCTTCCGTTGACCTAAACTCGCTGATAAACCCATTCAGCTCCCTGTCAAGGCTCATCAGCCTTTTTATGCGCTCGCTTATTTCCGAAAGCGCACGTTTCTGCTCTTCGGTGAATGCCGCGTATACACCAGAAACACTCGCGAAAGGCGCGTGCTGAAAAATGGGGTCAAACACCTTTTTGAGCTCGTCCTCAGCTTTAAGGCGCTCGGCGGACTTTGCACGCAAAAGGTTTTTCGCGCTCTGCAGCTTGCCTTCCGCCTTTTGCAAAAGCTGGAGAAACCGCGCGGAATCGTTTCTGCCCGCGGACTTTACCTCGTCCGTGCCAGAAGTGTTGATTTTTCCGTAAGCGATAGCAGCAAGCCACTCATCCAAATAATAAAGCGGCTCGCCCGTCTCGTTCTTTTCTACAATTGTCGCGAAAAGCGTCTTCTGATCTGGCGTAAGAAGCGAAGGGAGAATAAGCCCAAAGCGAAGCGCGGCTTTCTTTTCGTCGCAACAGCCTTGGTTGGGAACCTCGGCTGCAATTTGCCCCATCAGCTCCCAATAGGCTGTGATAATCTGCTGGCGGAAAACACCCTTGTCTTTCGGGTCTTTGCTTGCAAGATACTTTGAAAGAAGCCCGTGAAGTCTGTTTGCCGCTTGCCCTTCCCCGCCGAGCACTTTTTTGTAATAGTCAGGGGAGTCAAAGAGCTTTGATGGCTTTTCTTCAAATAATTTTGCAACTGGCGCAAATTCCGTAACGCTTAAGTCAACATTGCTCTCATCAACATCTGTAGCGTTTGCCTCGGCGGAAGATGCCATAAGTTCGGAATGCCCGAATGCATTCTGAGAACCGCTTTTTACTGCAACCGGAGTATCAGCCATCAAAGCGGTAAGTCCAGGGTCCAGCTCTAAATCACTCATGCATTAAAATCCGGAACCGAAGAGGAAACCCCTCGGCTGATATGGAGGTGAGGGGAATTGAACCCCTGACCTCTTGCATGCCATGCAAGCGCTCTAGCCAACTGAGCTACACCCCCAAGCTTGGACAAAGTATATCAGGATTGCCGCATGATTGCAATAGCCCTTTCTTCTGAATTTTTCAAACAAAGCGCATATCGGATGGCGCAAATCCCGCCCGCCCTGCAAAAGCCTCGTGAAGGCGGTGCTTTCTAATTTGTTTTTAATTTGACACAAATCGCAAAAGCCGCCAGTATTAACTTAAGCAGAATATTTTGCATACATTCTGTGAAAGAGGCCTTTGAATATGAAACTTGAAAAAACGGACATTATCCTGCTGGCTATTCTGGTTGTAGAGATTTTTCAGCTTCTGG
This sequence comes from uncultured Treponemataceae bacterium, assembly GCA_964509415.1. Lineage (GTDB taxonomy): Bacteria > Spirochaetota > Spirochaetia > Treponematales > Treponemataceae > Avitreponema. The sequence goes on along the minus strand of CAZDXD010000223.1, from coordinate 219 downwards.
TAGATATTTCCTAAAAGAAGGTTTTTTAGCCTCCCATTTTCTGTATATAGCAAGGATATTAACGGAACAGCGAAGGCGCTGCGGTCACAGAGCCCGTGCCTTTTCTTTCGCGCCTATCTCCCCGTTTATTGCACAAGTCGCTGTTTTCTGCTATTATGCTCCTGCGTGATCCATTAGCTCAGCTGGATAGAGCGGCTGCCTCCTAAGCAGCAGGTCGGA
>CAZDXD010000222.1:0-2283 GCA_964509415.1 uncultured Treponemataceae bacterium | reverse complement strand
TGAGGATTTCAAAGTCGCTTGCGCTAGAGTCCGCGCCTATAATGTCAAAGTCGCATTGCATGAACTCGCGGTAGCGTCCCGCCTGCGGCTTCTCCCCCCGCCACACTTTCGCGATGTGGTAGCGCTTAAACGGAAAATAAATCTCATCCTTGTGCTCGGCGACAAAGCGCGCAAAAGGCACAGTCAAGTCAAAGCGAAGGGCAACGTCCCTGCCGCCGTTGTCGTTAAAGCGGAAAACCTGCTTTTCAGTTTCCCCCTCGCTTTTGCGCAAAAGTATTTCCGCGTATTCTAGCGCGGGCGTGTCAATCGGCACAAAGCCAAAACTGCGGAATGTAGCGGTTAGGTTTTCAATAAGAAGCGAGCGCGGAATTTCCTGCTCTGGAAGAAAATCGCGAAAGCCTTTAAGCGTTCTCGGTTGTATAATGTCGGGCATGGTGGTATCTTACCCGCGCGGTCTTTTTTTTTCAATATAAAGGATACCGCAAGGAGGAGTTATGCTTCTTGCTGTCGACATAGGCAACACAAACGCTGTTGTAGCGCTTTTTGAAGACGAGGCGATTTTGCGCTCATGGCGCATTTTCAGCGATTCAAGGCGCACGGCTGACGAATACACGTCAATCCTGCTTTCTCTCTTTAGGGACTCAAAGCTCTCTGGCGCCGCTGTCGATTCCTCAATTATAAGCTCCGTTGTGCCGTCTCTTATCGGCCCCTTTATCCGCACAATACAGAACATCACGGGGAAAAAGCCTCTTTTGCTGAACTCTCAAGTATTCGACAAACTCGAAATAAAAATCCCCGCAGTCTCCGTCCACGAAATAGGCACAGACCTTGTCTGCAACGCAACGGAAGCCTACGCGCGCTATAGAACAGCGTGCATCGCAGTCGACTTTGGCACGGCGCTTTCCTTTATTGCCGTAGGGCGCGGCGGCAATGTGTTGGGCGTTGCCATTGCGCCGGGGCTTGGCACGGCGGTAAAGTCCCTTTTCAGCAACACCGCGCAGCTTCCTTCCGTGCCTCTTGAAGCGCCGCCTTCAAGCCTCGCCACTAACACGGTCAACGCCATACAGTCTGGCATTGTGCTAGGCTACAGCTCTCTTGTTGAAGGGCTTGTATCTAGAATGAAAAAGGAAATTGCAGCTCTTGAAGGAATCGCGGAAGAGGATATTCGCGTGATTGCCACAGGCGGCCTTAACAGCGTGCTAAAGCCGATTGCTTCCGTCTTTCAGGATTATGACGAAAACCTCACCCTGTTCGGCCTAAGAAGAATAGGGGAATTAGTCGGCAGTCGGCCATCAGTCATCAGTCACTAGGGTAGAGCAAGAAGCGATTGGCGATCGCTCTTGCATAAAGTCCATCCTTGCCAAAATAGTTCTCGTGAAATCTCTTTACTCCATTTGCAAACTGCCCACAGTCGGCTGATTACTGCCGACTGAATCGCTGACGCTTTGCAAATCGCCGATATACGGACGCAGTATAGCCTATACTGTTTGTCAGTATAGCTTATACTGTTTGTCAGTATAGCCTATACTGTTTGTCAGTATAGCCTATACTGCGCGCGATAATCGCCCATTTTCTTTTAGATAATCGACGATTTTCGTTTCGGTAATCGTGCTGCGTGCTAATTCAGTGCTGAGTGCTGAGTGTGCCATGCGCTCGCCTGCCCCGTCTGCAGTGCGGAAGGAGCGGCTTCTCTATTTCTTGTTGAGGGGGAATACGTTCATCCTCTAAAAGTTGTAGTCAGAGATATTGCCGATAAGGCAACCAACACCGATAACAACTTAAAAGACACTCTCCTAGACATCTTTATACTTCCTGAAAAGATTTTATAAGTATATTATATTATTATTTTTTTTTTTTTTTTTGACAAGATATTGGGATTACCTCCTCTAAAATAAATATCTCTTTACTTTTTTCAGTGTGTATTTTATAGTATCGTTCAAGAGGAGAAAATTTGTGAAGATACGAACAAAGCTGACGGTAGCGGTTTTAGCCTGCTTGCTTCCCATTTTGATTGGATTTGCCATAATAACGGGGGTTGCGAGAGCGTCCGACAGAGCAAAGACGCTTGCCTTAATAGAAGAATACACGGGCAGCGTAGCCACAGGCCTTCAAGCCTTTTTTGACGAGGCGGCAGAGCTTGCAGGCTATCTTGCAGACATTCAGGCAGAGGCTGAGCTTGAATGGGCAGAGGGCGGAGGAAACCTGTTCAGAACCCTTGTAAGCCGCAGCTCAAGCGTCAAGGAAGCGGGGCGGGTGGACGAGAACGGCTTTGCCTACCTTACA
>CAZDXD010000221.1:0-2293 GCA_964509415.1 uncultured Treponemataceae bacterium | reverse complement strand
TCATTTGCCTTATGACGGGGCTCGTCCTTGTAAGCACAATAATGAAGAACCCCGCAATAAACGCAGATGAAATATCCAACGGCGGCGTGCTTACCAGCCTTGTCTTTGCGCAAATCCCGTACCTTGGTCCCGCAATCCTCGTGGTGGGCATTATTACATTCGCCTTTTCTACCATTTTAGGCTGGGCATACTATGGCGAGCGCTGCGTCGAGTACTTTGCGGGCAAGCGCGGACTAATCCCCTACCGCGTCCTTTATGTCGCGATAGCGCTTATAGCCCCCGTTCTCTCGCTTGATTTAATCTGGCTTGTTGCGGACACTCTCAACGCTCTTATGGCAATTCCTAACATCGTGGCAATCTTCCTCCTTTCGCCGCTCATTGTGAAGGAAACAAAGGCGTGGATTAACAACCTTGACGGGGAAGACACTTCGCCTGTTCCGGTGGTGCGCACAGGCCTTCGCAAGAAAAGCTAAGGAAGGCGGTGGGGTTTAGCCGCTTATTCCGGTACGCCTATTCTTGAAGGCGGCCAGAACCTGAAGACCACGCTGCCCAGTATTTTCTCCGCAGGAACATACTGCGGGTCAAGGTTTGACCTGTAAAGAATCGAGTACCTGTCGCCGCTGTCAATCGGGGCTAAGTGCATACTGTACGAATGGCGCATGTCAAGCGAATTAAAGCGGTTGTCGCCCATCATAAAAAAGCAGTTTTCAGGGATAAACTCATCCTCTCCTGCGGGAAATTCCCCGAAATTCCTCTGGTCATGGGCTGAAAGATAAAAAAGGTAAACGTCAGCGTCGGCAAGAAGGCTTGCCCTCTGCGCATCCGTGCGGAATGCGGTTGCGGCTGTGTTGGAAAGAATAAGCTCCGCGTTTCGCAAAACAAGCCGCCCGAAGGTAAGCTTGAGCAATATATTGAGGTTTGCGGACCTTCTGTCAAAAAGGTTAGCCCGCTCCGGGTTTCGCGTCCAAGCTGTCATAAACTCACTAAACCAAGCTGCGCCGCCGTTTGTGGTTAAAAGCGTGCGAGTGATTTCCTCATTTGACATGAAAAGATCAGTTATTTCCATTCTTGAGCGCGGCACAATCTGCTCAAGGTTTTCCACCGACGCGTCGGTGTCTCTTTCAGGCTTGAGGCTGCGGAACTCTTCTGCAATGAGATGAGCGCTCTCCGCAGCTTCTTCCAAGTCGAGGTTTGCGCGAAGGGATTCCACAGAAAGCAAAAGATTGTAGTTTGCATCAGAAAGGGGGAAAGCCCGCACAAGGCTTCGCTGCGAAAGCGAAAGCGCGTTCAAGTTCCACGCAGCCCAAGTTTCGTCTTCCACAACAGGGGTAAATTCCGCTTCCCCCTTGCGCCTTGAATAGAGAACGCCATCAACAAGCATGAGCTTTTCGCCCGGCATTCCCGCAATGCGCTTTACAAGCGGGTCGGCCTTGACATTGCCAAACTCGTCACGGTTTATGTTGACTGCTGTGAACGTAATCATGTAAACAAGCTGGGAGATAAACGAGCGCACTTCCGCGCTCTTGCCGTCGCTGTAATGCGGATTGCTGAACACGACAATATCGCCGCGGTTGTAGCTTCGCGTTCTTGGAATGCCAACCTTTGAAAGCGGAAAGCGCGGACCCGAAGACGTTTTTACTACAATGACGCGGTCTCCTATCATGAACTCAGGCACCATCGACTCGCTCGGTATCGCGTAGAGCTGGAATAAAAAGAGATTGATTAAAAGAACGAGACACGCCGCCTGAACGAGCGCGTCAACCCATTCAAGGAGCTGCCGCGCGATTGTTTTTTTCTCTTTTTCAGGCCTTTTAACGGCGGGAAAAAGCTTTGCAACGCGCTTTTCTGAAAGAAAAAAGAGCGTAACAATGGAAAGAACAGTAATTACCACCCAGAGAAGCGCCGCGATAAGGTCAAGCGCAAAAGGCGTTTCGCCCGCGCCTGTCCTGCGCAGCACAAAAACCGCAAAGTAGACGAAGGGCGTGTACTCGGTCATCTTGCGGAAAACTTTTAACGTTTTCCAGCTATTAGTTTTTTTAAGCCTGATAAAGGCAAAAATATAAAAAAAGGCGAAAACCGCTGAAAGCGGGAACGCTAAAGCCGCGGTTGAAAGCTCAAAGCAAGCGGAAAGAAGCGTGTAAAGAACAGCGAGCGCGGCGGAAAGATAAAGACAGTTTATCATCTCACTCAATTATTGCTTTTTGCCCGCCTTTGTCAATAAGGGAGAATTACTGCTTAAACGCAAGGCGGCAGTTGCCAAAAGCAACCAAAATAATTGTGTCAGAATTGCGCT
>CAZDXD010000220.1:0-2299 GCA_964509415.1 uncultured Treponemataceae bacterium | reverse complement strand
AATTATACAAAAAAAGGGGAAGTGGGTCTATAGTTATCAGTCTACAGTCTACAGACGACAGTCGACAGAGCTAGGGTAAAGCAAGGGGTGTTTAGTGACTCAGTTTATGGGGTGGGGCAAGGAGAAGTTTAGCTATTAGCTCTTTTAGCTTAGCTCTGACTAATGCATAAAAACCTATATGGCATATAATGATCATCTGTCAAAAGGAGCGGGGCTTTGCATGAGAACGGTGGACTTGTTTGCGGGATGCGGCGGGCCGCGCCATCCTGACCGAAAGCTACGCGGAGATTGTCAGGGCAACAAGGCCGCAATGCTTTGTAATGGAGAATGTTGACAGGGCGCCAAAAAGCTCAAGCGTTTGCCCGCGCTTGCGCCCGTTGCAACGGCATAATTCAGGCGGCGGTATGCCGGTGGGGTTAGACAAAGCTTAATGCTTGTTGTATAGTACAAACAGTCCAAAGAAAACGCATGCGTTTCGTGTTAAAACGCAATAAATTTTAGGCGAAGGAAAGACTGGCATGTCAAAATTAATTGTTTCAGAAATGGAAAAAAGGGAAAAGGCAATATATAGCGTGCATGAAGTAGTTGACGCTACATATTCTACTTTTATAGAAAATGGCGAAAAATATTTCCAAATTGATACGTATGGAAAAAAAGGACTTCGCGCTAATCAGTATATTCAATTGGATAAAAAGAACGCTATTGAATTAATAGAGCTATTACAAAAAGAATTTAATTTATAAAGATTACGGGCTTGCCAATTTGACGGCGCGTTGGCAGGATTAGCCCTAAGATGTTTTATGGGCGCGTATGGGACGGCGTGGGCTTGAGTCGGTCGATGGCTACATCATGCCTGCACGGGCGCATAAAGACGGCTTTGAGTAGCGGCGGTGGAGCATAGACAAAGTTTAGGGCTTGTGGCACAATCCAAATAGTCCCAAAGGAAATGTTCGCAGTTTCATGTTAAAACTCAATAAATTTTAGACGAGGAAAGATTGATATGGCGAGAATAGATGTTTTGAAAATGAAAAAAAAGGAAAAGGCGACATATAGCGTGCATGAAGAAGATGTCGCTACATATTCTACCTTTGTAAAAGATGGAGAAAAATATTTTCAGATTGATACGTATGGGATAAAAGGACAAGAGCATTCTGGGAGTGCTAGTCAGCATATTCAATTTGATAAAAAGAACGCTATTGAATTAATAGCGCTATTGCAAAAAACATTTAATTTATAGTACAAGTATTTTTCACAATTTTGCCTAGAATAATCTACCGCGAGCAAGAGCAGCACGGCGTGATAATTGACACAAAGGCGGAATCAGCTGGTTGTTCTCAGCCGTATGCTTGGATCGCACTAGCCGAGCTCAAAGCGTAGCTTTGAGTGAAGCTTCTAGCGATCTTGCTTGTCCAAAGCCTGCGAGCCTCCGAGACAAGCTCGTTAGCTCGCAGGGCTGCAAAGAGCGCCGCATTTGCCCGCGCGCGAATGTCTTTAAGCCAAGCAGGATACGGAATAACCCAGGTGATTTTGGACGCGAGCCATTGCGGAGTGCCGCAGAAGCGCAAAAGGCTCTTTTGCATTGGCGCGCTCGGCCAGCCTGACGGCTTTGCGCTTGAGCGCATTGAAGAGCGGATAAGCTTTAAGGAAACCACCTTGCGCGACTACTTTGGCGAGTCTTTGGGCTTTGAGTTTTATTACCGCCACCCTAGAAACTATTGCCGGCGAGCCATTTTTTCTATTGACGAGCCTGCGCCCACCATGCGCGGGGTCAACCGCCCCGTCCCAAAGGGCTACCCCGGACATCCTGGCGATGCCTGCCCGCTAAGCGATTCGATCCGCCCCCTCACAACAATGGAGCGCGCGATGATTCAAACATTCCCCGCTGGCTTCAAGTGGGTCGGCAACAAGACAGAAGTGGAGCAGATGATAGGCAACGCCGTGCCCGTAAAGCTCGCGGAGTTTGTCGCCAAGGCGTTGCTGGCCGCGATAGAGGATGCAAGAAGCGAGTCAGTGACTCAGCGAGTCAGCGATTTAGTGACTCAGAGATTCAGTCTCTAAATAGAGCGATTTGCGCACCCAGCGATTGCCTTGCGTATAGTGCAAGATACGCCTGAGCGCATCTCCCTTGCGCAATGCGCTCTACTTGAGTCACTGAATCACTGATCGACTCTACTTGCTTAGCCTGTCAACTGTCAGCTGATTCAATCTTTTCCACAACGCTTTTCATTGCAGGGCACTCGCCGTCTTTGCCGCCCTTGCCGTGGCAAGCACCCCCGCAGGCGCTGCACCCGCCTGACCC
>CAZDXD010000219.1:0-2337 GCA_964509415.1 uncultured Treponemataceae bacterium | reverse complement strand
GACCGCATTATAAAGCGGGCAAAAATATTGCGCCATCACCGCATCTTAGTCTTTTATGCCGATGACGGCCTTTTGCTATGGGAAGCCGCGAGGAAGACATCCGAAGGCTTTGCGGCGGGCTTTTGCAGAACTGAAAGCGCAAAAGCCGTGCTTGAGCAATACGCCGCCAGCCTTGACGACTTGGACAGGCCCGCCCTAAAAGCGCTCCCCGAAGGCGGCTTTGGCTTTTATGGCGATAACGGCGATGGTGGGAAAAGTCCCGCCGATATCCGCGCGGCGGCAGAAGGCTTTTTTTCTGGTCCCTTTGACCGCGTCATCGCCAGAAATCCCGCGGCAGACATCAAAGGCATTTTGCGCTTTGCGCGGGACGCTTCCGCCTTTTGCCCCGGCGGAAAAATCGCCTTTTCCGCTGTTATTCCGGGCGAGGGAATGCGGCTAAACAAGCTGCTTAAAGGCGGGGCGGTGCAAGAAAAGACTGCCGAAGCGGAAGCCGCCTTTTTTGAAGCCCAAGAAAACCCCGCCTTTGCATGGAACGCTGAGTCTCTTAAAGCCGCGCTTGCCTCTCAAGAGCGCTTCCTTGTGCCCGCCTCCGTTGTTGTGGAGGCCGCCACCCTTTCGGAATACAGAAGGCTCGACCAAGAAGCCATAGAACGTTGGCTTGGGCAAAGCTCGGAGTACGGCTCATTCCTGCGCGGCGTTCTTGGCGAAGAGGACTTTGCCGCGCTTAAACGTGAGCTTGAAGGGCTTGCAGGCAGCCTCGTGCCTTGGCGGTACAATGTGGCGGTCGCGGCGGCTGACATCGCAGAATAGCAGCGCGGGCTTATCTTAAGCCCCTGTTGACCAGACGCGAAAGTATTTGTATACTCCTGTGTCAAATTTATTTTTTTTTTAGCACACAGAAAATATTCAGGCTGCCCTAAAAAGCGGTCATGACATAAGGAGTTGGCATTTAATGAAAAGGACGTATCAGCCCAGCAAAACAAAGCGGACAAGGAAGTTTGGCTTTAGGGCCAGAATGTCTACAAAGGGCGGAAGGCTTGTACTCAAGCGCCGCAGGGCAAAAGGGCGGCGCAAGCTCACTGTTTCTGACGAGAAAAAGCCGTATTAAAAGCGGGCAAAGAGCCCTTAAGAGAGTTTGAAGAGAGCTTGAAAAGGTTTGCTTTTTCAGTCAGGGAGCGCTTAAAGCGTTCCGCCGATATTCAGGCTGTTTTCAAAAAGGGAAGGAAGATAAGCTGCAGCGGGGCAAAACTTTTTGTTTTGCCGAACGGCACAGAAGAAAACAGGGTGCTTTTTACGTTTCCAAGAAAATACGGAAACGCCGTAAAGCGCAATGCATCGCGAAGGCGCGGGAGGGAGGTTTTTCGCCTTAACAGCTTTCGCCTTAAAAAGGGATTTGACCTTGTTTTTCTTTTTTTTCCGGAAAAAGACAGCTTTTCCGACAGGCTCTTTCAGTTTGAAACGCTTTGCAAAAGAGCCGGGCTTATGAATTTATAGCGGTTCTGCCTTTTCTTTGGCTTTTCCTTCGGTCCCAAAACGAATGACATGAATGTTGCCGCAAGACTGCTTTGTGCGCTTATAGCCTTTTACAGGCGCTTTATTTCTCCGGCGTTTCCGCCATGTTGCAGGTATTTTCCCACGTGTTCAGAGTATGCCTATGAAGCTGTTAGAAAGCACGGGGCGTTAAAGGGCTCGTGGCTGGCAATAAAACGGATACTCAGGTGTCATCCTTTCCACAAAGGCGGTTACGACCCTGTGCCATAAAATTTTAGATAAGGAGTCGCCTTAAATTGGAAAAAAACACGGTAATAGCTATTGTCCTTTCTACGCTGGTTATAATAGTAGGCTTTTCAATTCAGTCATACTTTTTCCCGCCTGTGGAGCAAGAACCGCAGGCAGGCTCCGCCGAGCAGCTTTCTTCGCAACAGGCCGCTCCGGCAGCTTCGCTTTCCATTCTGGATTATGGGGCATCCGAAACCGCCGGCGCGGAAGGCGCGGATACTTCCCTTGAAGAAGAGATTTTCGCTATTGAAACGAATCTTGTAAGGGTAACCTTTACAAACCGCGGCGGCGACATTCTTTCTTATTTGGTTAAGGAAGACAACGGGCAATTTATAGAAATGGCAGACTTTACGTCAGACAGCAACAGGGCTTTTTCCGTTATCTTTGGCGATGCGGGCGGCGCTCCCGTTGACAGGATTTTCAATGTCAGGCGCATAAGCGATTATTCCATCGGCTTTTACGCAGATTTCAAAATGCGCGGCAATGACGGAAGCGAATCGTCTTTTATTCTTGCAAAGCAGTATACATTTGACCCTGATGATTACATGTTCGAGCTTG
>CAZDXD010000218.1:0-2343 GCA_964509415.1 uncultured Treponemataceae bacterium | reverse complement strand
TCAAAGCAGGATATGGCGCAGCTTGATTCCTTTGTTGACCTTGTAAATCAGTTTGTAAAGTTTGTGCAAACAAATCTGGATGCGCACAGCATGGATGCGGAGCGCTTGAGCGAAGCAAGGATTCTTGAAAACCAAATTGACCTTTTCAGAAAAAACCTGAAAAAAGCCGCCCGCAAGAGACTTGAAAAGGGCGCGGATGTAAAAAGTGAGCTTCTTTACATTGACCTTGTGCGCAACTTGGAAAAAATTGGGGACAGGGCATTCGGCATTTCAGAGGCGCTTAATCAGACAAGCTGAAAAAGCCTTCGCAGGTTAGCTTTCTGCGCGCCGCCCTACCAGCCCCTTAGGCTGAAATCGCTAAAGCCTTCAGGAGCGCACGGGCGCTTTGAAACGGATTCAACCCGCGAAAGGGGCGGACCTTTTTCCGCATCTATAAGAAAGCGCGCCAAAGCATCGGGCGCTCCTTCGGCGAATATTTCTACAGAGCCGTCCGCGCGGTTTGCAACCCAGCCGCGCACGCCGCAACGCTCGGCTGCGGTGCAAACCCACCATCTAAAGCCTACTCCCTGCACCCTTCCGCGCACGGTAACGCGAAAGGCTTCTATGCCGCCCTTTGCGCTGCGCGGCTCGCCGGAATCAGCCCACGGCATTAGAGGACTTTTGTGTTCCAGGGACGCGCAAAGGGAATTGAGCCGTACTGCCCGCCTTTAAGGAGCTTTTGCAACTCCGCGCCGACTTCGCCCGGCTTGCGGTCGTTAAAAACGGCTTCCTTGCCGGCGTGAGTTACGCTTTCAATCGGCGTAATGCCCGCCGCCGTGCCCGTAACAAAGCACTCAACAGCGTCAGCCATAACCTCATCAATGGAAATTTTTCGCTCTTCAGCCTTTATTCCCTTGTCGCGGGCAAGGTCAATCACGCTTGCCCTTGTAATGCCGGGAAGAATTGTATCGCCAAGCTCAGGGGTAACAAGCGTGCTGTCCTTCAACACAAAGAAGATATTGCAGGAAGAACCTTCCTGTATGTACTTGTGCTCCTCGGAGTCAAGATAGACAACTTCCATAAAGCCCGCGTCCTCTGCTTCGCGCTTTGCAAGAGCCGAAATTGCGTAATTTGACGCGCACTTAATGCAGCCAGTCCCGTGCGGTGTAGCGCGGATTCGGTTTGTCGTAACGGCTTTTGTGTTTCCGCCCTTAAAATACGATGAAACCGAAGTAGCGCAGATTATAACGAAAGGCTCTGCGGGGATTCCCACGCCCACGCCGCCTTCAGAGTACATAAAGGGGCGTATATACACCGACGCGGCGGAGGCGTAGCTATCCTTTTCCCATTCAGGATTATACGCGGGAACATAGCCAAGCTCCCAATTCTTGCGCACAAATTCCACAGAAGCCTTTACATAAAGGTCTTCTGGAAAAGGCGGGCACATTAAGCCGCGCATGGAATCCGCAAAGCGCTTTGCATTGCGGTCTGGGCGAAAAATGCTCACTCCCCCGTCCTTTGTAGAAAACGCCTTCATTCCCTCAAAGCAGCCCATGGCGTACTGGCTAGTGTAGCTTACGGCGGGAAGTTGCATATAATTGCGCTTTTGGTAAACTTCGGAGCGCCTATCGGCGGGCAACTTCATAAGCTCATCATAGGAAAGCCCGTCATTTTCAAGCCACTGCTCTTCCCAGCTTTTTGTTTGAGAATTATAGCGCGCCATATACACAACTGGGTACATGTCAAGATTAAAAGCCATAGTTTCCTCCCTGCATTATTTTATGAAAAATAAGCCTGAATGGTGAAACGGTTTCAGGCAGAATTATTTTAATAATTACTAAATTCTTTGTAAAGTTGCGTCCTTGCATCTGTCCTAAATCCTTTCCCAGCTCCCAACAAACAAGTAGCGCTTTTTTCAAAATACAGTTATAATAGCTCCATTATGATATACAATCCCGAACAAGAATGCATGAATCCTGAAGCCCGCGCTGTTTTGCAGCTGGCAAGGCTTCGCAACTTAGTAGAAAAAGTTTACAAGAAAGTTCCCTTCTATAGGGAGAGATTTGACGCGAAGGGCGTAAAGGCTTCGGACATCGTTACGCTAAAGGACATAGAAAAGCTGCCCTTCACCACAAAAGATGACCTGCGCGACACTTACCCCTACGGGCTTCTTGCCGTGCCGCACGAAGAAATAAAGGAAATACACATGTCAAGCGGCACTACTGGCGTGCCCGTTGTTGACGCCTACACGCAGAGGGACTTGGACGACTGGACTGAAGGCATGGCGCGCACTCTCAACGCCGCAGGCGCGGACAGGAACGCCGTTATTCAAAACGCATTCGGCTACGGCCTTTTTACGGGCGG
>CAZDXD010000217.1:0-2352 GCA_964509415.1 uncultured Treponemataceae bacterium | reverse complement strand
CCAAAATTTGCCGACTAGGAGGCTTAAAATGACATACGAATTTGAAGGCAAAACCGAAAAGGAAGCAATCGAAATCGCTTCCGCAGAGCTTGGCCTTGAACAAGACCAGTTTGACGTTGAAATCATCGAGGTGCAGAAAAACTCGCTTTTCAAAAAAGGCTTTGCCCGCATACGGGTTTACACGGACGATAGCTCGGAAAGAAAAGATGCAAAATCCGCTTTTTCAGGCAATACTGAAAGCGCAGGCGATTTTGCCTCTGATTTGACAGGCGGCAGCACGGAAAGAAAAGACGCTGAAAAGAAACTCTTTGAAAATCCCGCGCCCCAAAATGACATTGAAAAGCAGGTAATGGACTTCTTGACTAACGTCATCACAAAAATGGGCTACGAGATTAAGGTTGAAGCCGTCTTTAGAGAAGAAAGAAAGCTGGGGCTTCGCCTTATTTCCCCTAATTTTTCAATTTTAATAGGCAAAAAGGGGAAAAACCTTGATGCCCTGCAGCTTCTTGCCAATGTGTATGCAAGCAAGCTCGGCGCGGGCTATTTGCGGGTGGTTCTTGACTGCGAAAATTACCGCATCAGGCGCGAAGAAACGCTTGTGCGGCTTGCGTATAACACCGCTGATCGCGTCAGGACAACAAAGTCTTCCATTTTGCTTGAGCCCATGAATCCGTTTGAGCGTCGCCTTATTCATACTAGTCTGAATGATATTGCGGATGTTGAAACTAAAAGCGAAGGCGACGGTTTGTATAAGCAGGTGCGCGTTTTGTACAAAGGGCGCTAAATTTTACCAGCCAAAGCGATGAAAGTATTTTTTTCTATTTGCGCCGTGGTCATTCTCTGTGGCGGCATTTTATATGCGGAAGCTCCGCGCGCTCTTGAGGACATTTTGCCGCAGGATATTTGCGAGGCTTTAAGAAAAGAAGGGCACTTGCAGCTGAGCGTTTTTAATAATAAAGCGAGCACTGCCTGCGAGTATTTGCCTTCAGGCCCGCTCGCTGACTCGGTTAGGGATTACTGGAGCGGGGACTCTTGTGATTACATGCGAGAGATGCTTTTTCTCTATAAAAAGAGCGCCTCCGCTGCGGCGCTTTCTGCTGAAGAAAACGGCAAAATAATAGAGCGCATCCTAAAATCGGTTTCGAGGCTTGAGGGGACAACGTATTTTTCCAATTCGCGGCAGGAAGAACGGCTCCTTTACAAGCGCGCCTTTTGCATTTCTGACTCGGAAAGCAAGACACCGCTCCCTGACCCCTTAGACGCGGAAATTGACGGGCTTTCTGTCTTGGTTATCTTAGAGGACTTAACCTTTGGAGAGAATATCTACAACTTTTCGTTTCGCAAAAGAGATGGGCAAACAGCGTCTTTCTTTGTGAATGAAACGCCGTTTAAGTATATGGGCATTACGGGGATAAAGCGGGAAGAGCTAAAAAGCGTTCTTCTTATAGAGGATTTAGGCGATGAAATGCTGATTTACGGGATTGTCCGTGCTGATTTTCTTTCCTTTCCCGGCATTAAAAAGCGGATGGAGGCGTCGATTTCTTCAAGGATGGACGCGATGTATGAGTGGTTCGTTAATCTTTATGAGGAGCTGACATAGAGGCTATAAAATGCCGAAAATAAAAAGCGGAATAAAAAATGAAAAACAAAGTCAATCTCATTATTTTTCTGGTTGCAATTATATTGCTTGCGGGTTTCTTTTCGGCGGCTATAGTTTTTGCCGCTGGGAGCAGTGACTCAAGTGGAGGAAGCGGAATGCCTGATGATGTAAAAACCGCTATCGAACAGGACGGAGACGGCGTTTTTGCCGTTATGGAAACTGAAAAAGGTTTTATCGCACTGCGGCTGTTTTACGACCAAACGCCGCTTACAGTATGCAATTTCGTGGGGCTTGCCGAAGGAACGTTGGATGCCGCAAACGGAACTCCGTTTTATGACGGGCTCACATTTCACCGCGTTGAAAAGAACTTTATGATACAAGGCGGAGACCCGCTCGGCAATGGCACGGGCGGACCCGGCTACAGGTTCCCCGACGAGATTGTGCCAGAGCTAAAGCACGACGGACCCGGCATTCTTTCTATGGCTAACGCGGGTGCGGGCACAAACGGAAGCCAGTTTTTTATAACGCATGTGGAAACGTCTTGGCTTGACGGCAGGCACACTGTATTTGGCAAGGTTATTTACGGAATGGACACCGTAAACAGAATAGAAGCCGGGGACAGGATTGTAAGCGTAAAAATAGAGCGGGAGGGCGAAGCTGCAAAAGCCTTTACCTGCACGCAGGCTGACTTTAACCGCTATCTTGCGCAGGCTGTCGAGCGGGAAAATGCCGCAAGAGAAAGGGAGCGTCAG
>CAZDXD010000216.1:0-2353 GCA_964509415.1 uncultured Treponemataceae bacterium | reverse complement strand
TAGAGCGGCGGTCTCCAAAACCGCATGTTGGGGGTTCGAGTCCCTCCTGACCTGTGTTTTGTTCTGTAATAGTGGAGATGAGAAATGAAGTTGGTTCAATTTTGCAAGGAATGTGTGGGTGAGCTGAAAAAAGTTGTTTGGCCGTCCCGCGATGATGTGATTTCTTCCGTAAAAGTGGTTATTATCTCTACGGTCATCATGGCTGTTTTTCTGGGACTTGTCGATGCGCTGTTTATGGCTGGTGTAAATTTAGTGTTTTAGGCTTGGCATAATGGCAAAAGGTTGGTATATTCTTCATACATACGCGGGATATGAAGGCAGAATAGAAAAGGAAATTCGTTCGCTTATAGAAAAAGGGTTTGTGGATTCTTCCGTTGTGCTTGATGTTAAAGTTCCGCTTGAGGAAGTTGTGGAAATCAGAGACGGAAAAAGACGCAGCTCCCAAAGGAAAATTCTTCCAAGCTATATCTTGGTAGAAATGGATCTTCCTGATGTTGGCTGGAAGGACACCTGTTCTGTAATCAAGCGCATTAACGGGGTAACAGGCTTTGTCGGTGCAGCGGCAAATACGAGGCCTCATCCGATAAGCACGGAAGAAGCGCGATCAATTTTCCAGAAAGCAGGAGAAATCAAGGGCGATAAAGCTTCGCGCGTTGTTCAATCGTTTGCTGTGGGCGAAAGTGTGAAAATTATAGACGGACCGTTCGCTTCGTTCAGCGGGACAATCGAAGAAGTAAACCTTGAGCGCAATAAGCTTCGCGTGATGGTAGGAATTTTTGGACGCGCTACGCCTGTAGAAGTTGATCTTCTTCAGGTTGAAAAGATAATGTAATCCGTAGAGGAGTGTTTGTTTTATGGCAAAAAAGAAAGTTTCGGCTATAATTAAGTTGCAGTGCCCTGCCGGCAAGGCTACTCCCGCTCCGCCCGTTGGTCCTGCGCTCGGTCCCCATGGCGTGAGCGCGCCTCAGTTTGTGCAGCAGTTTAACGACAGGACAAAGTCAATGGAGCCGGGTCTTATCATTCCGGTGGTTATCAGCGTTTATGCCGACAAGAGCTTTACGTTTGTGCTTAAAACGCCGCCCGCCGCTGTTTTGATTAAAAAGGCGTGCGGAATCGAAAAGGGAGCGGCTAATTCAACGGGGCAGAAGGTGGCTTTTCTTTCCAAGGCAAAGCTCGATGAAATTGCCCAGACTAAAATGCCCGACATTACAGCTAACGACATTGAGGCGGCGCGGAAAATTATTGCTGGAACCGCGCGTAGCATGGGCGTTGAGGTGGAGAGATAATCATGGCACGTGGAAAAAAATACACTGAAGCTCTTAAAAAATATGACGCGGTGCAAGTCTATGACCTTCAGAAGGCCATAGGCATTGTAAAGGACGTGAAATATGCGAATTTTGACGAAACTGTAGAAGTACATGTGAGCCTTAGGCTTTCAAAAAGCCAGTCCGTGCGCGACACGGTAGTTCTTCCGCACCAGTTTCGCGGTGAAAAGCGCATCCTTGTTTTCTGCAAGGAGGACAGGGTAAGGGAAGCGCTTGACGCGGGCGCGGCTTACGCCGGAGGTGATGAGTATATAGAAAAGATTAGGGGCGGTTGGCTCGATTTTGACGTGGCTGTCGCAACGCCTGACATGATGAAAGATGTCGGGCGATTGGGCATGGTGCTTGGAAGAAGGGGCTTGATGCCCAATCCAAAGACGGGAACTGTCTCTGCGGACATTAAGTCGGCTGTTGACGAGCTCAAGAAAGGGCGCGTTGAGTTTCGTGCCGACAAGACAGGTGTAGTTCATTTGGCCGTAGGAAAAGTGTCGATGGACTCTGAAAAGATTGAGGAAAACATAAAGGCCTTTTTAGCCGAGATGATGCGTAAAAAGCCGCAGGACGCGAAAGCGGATTTTGTCCGCTCCGTGTCGGTAAATTCAACAATGGGACCCGGCGTTAGGGTAGCTTACCGGGCAGGAGAATAAGATGGCAATCAGGGCAAAACAGCTTCAGTCCGCTAAAACGGCAGCCGTTGCTGATGTAAAAGGCTGCTTTGAGGCGGCCAAGGATTTTGTTTTTACGGAATACCGTGGGCTTACTGTAGCGCAGATTACGGATTTGCGGGCAAAGCTTAAGGAGAACCAATGCGCCTACAGGGTTATCAAGAACAATTTTGCGCGCATTGCCCTTGGCGAAATGGATAAGCCCGGTCTTGGCGACTATTTTATAGGGCCGACCGCTGTTGCCCTTTATTCTGGCGATGGCGATGCAAACGGTGCCGTGAAGGTTCTTTTTGACTTTGCGAAAGAAGCGCCTGCCCTTGTAATTAAGGGCGGCTATATCGGCGGGGAAGTTTACGATGCGGGAAA
>CAZDXD010000215.1:0-2358 GCA_964509415.1 uncultured Treponemataceae bacterium | reverse complement strand
GGAGGCTCGCCATATCCGCGGTAAAGTCCTGAGTTTCTACCATATACTGAGCCTTAAACTCAGCCATTGCCCGCGTGAGGCGAGCTTCAATTTTCTTTATTTTATCGCCCGCGCCGTCAATCGCACGGCTTAGGCTTTCAGAAATTGCCTTTTTTGCCTTTTCGCAATTTTCAAGGCTGACGGCCTTGAGGCCCGCATCGCTTGCAAGCCGCGCCTCAAGTCGCGGAAAAGACGCGCCGTGGAGGGCGACCAACTCCTCTGTAGCGCTTGCCCTCTCCGCTTCAAGCTCGGCGGAGCTGTGCTTTGCCTCCTCCTCGTTTGCGCCCTGCCGCTTAAGCGTCGCGGCGTATTCGGCTCTAGCGGCCTCTAGCTCAAGGCGCGCCTTTGCCTGCCGCTCCTTTAGCATTTTTAGCTTTTGCGACGAGGCTTTTAGCTCTTCCATCTCCTCTTGCAGCCGGGAGAGCTCCCGCGAGACAGTCTGCCAGTCAATCTCGGCAAAGGCTTCAATCGTGCTTAGCTGCGCTATGCTCGCAAGCATCGCATCATTCTCTTGCCGCTTCTTTTTAAGCTCGGCAAGCGCCGCCGCAAGAGCCGCCGCCTCCTCGCGCAATTCCCGCTCCTCTTTTTCTAGCAAGCTTATCTTTTGCGCGTTGTTCCAGCCTAGCACATAGCGGCTTCTGTCGTGCAGCGAATGCCGGTCGTCCTTCTCGTGCCTCATGCCACTTTGCTTTGACTGCCCGCTTGCAGTTACCGCCTTTTGCTCCCTGCGGAACTCGTCCATTGTGTCGCAGCAAATGTGGTCAAAGCGGGCGGCAACCTCTCGGCGAAGCCACGTGTAAAAGGGGGAGTCTTCCTTTAGTTCAAGCTTAGCCGCAAGCGTGCGCGGCGCAATGCGGGGAGGTGCCGCCCCCTCGACCGCAGAGACGCGAAAATAGACGAGCCGCCCCTTTAGATTGTTTTCGTCGACCCAGCCCGAAACCTTCTTGTAAAGGCTATCCGGCACAAGCAAAGAAAGAGCGAAGTTTCGCAAAAGCCGCTCCGCAGCCCCCTCCCAGCGCTCTTCTTCCTTTCGGACAGCGATTAGCTCGCCGGCAAAGGGGAGCTCCTCCTCGTCAATGGCAAGAGCGGCCGCTATTCGGCTACGCAGATTAACGCTTGCAGCCTCAATGTTCGTTTTTCGCGCTCTTAGGCTTTCAAGCTCCGCGCGGCAGGCGGCTATATCGTCCTCAAGCCGTGTCTTCTTGGCGTATGTTTCGCGGTCGCTGTTGTCTATGCGCTCTAGCTCTTGCACAATCTTAGCGTGCATTTCAATTAGCCGCGCCCTGTTTTCTACAAACTCGTTTGCGTTCTGCGGAAGA
Source organism: uncultured Treponemataceae bacterium (assembly GCA_964509415.1). Lineage (GTDB taxonomy): Bacteria > Spirochaetota > Spirochaetia > Treponematales > Treponemataceae > Avitreponema. The sequence goes on along the minus strand of CAZDXD010000215.1, from coordinate 1,000 downwards.
TTAACGGAAAGAACGGCAGCCGCGCTGCTGTAGCCGTCGGCGCGCTTTTTTCTTCGCTCAAACTCTTGCTTGCAACTCTCTATCTCGCGCTCAAGCTGCTCAAGCCGCCCGCCGCCCTCGCCTGCTATCGCTTGTGCTAGGCTTTCAAGCTCGCGCCGCTTTGCTTCCATTTCTGACGAGGCGGCGGCAAGGGCTTCTTTTAGCTTTTCCGCCTCCCTTTCTAAAAGGATTAATCTTTCCTCCAAAAGGCGCGCCTTGTGGGTGCTAAGCCACGTGTCAAGCGCGTCGCGCTCCGCCTTAAGGCTTTTTTGCTCATCTTCGGCCTCGCTGTACTTTTTGCCCTCCTCCCTCATGGGGGAGAGCAGCTCAATTTGCGCCCGCGCCTTCACCGTCTCGGCATGAGCCTTCTTTAGGTCGTCAAAGTGGGCAAGCAAGCCCTGAATCTTCTCGGCAACGTCAAACCTTTCCAGTATATGCGCGCGCACAAAGCCTGTAAGGTTGCCTACCGTCTTCATCGAGACAGTCTGATTAAAGAGATTGATAGCCTGCTCGTCGCGAATGCCAAAGGCGCGCATAAACTTGCCGTGATACTCCTTGTAGGAGTCGCACACCTCCACCCCCGCGTCGCGCAAGCGCTTGCGGAGGGCCTTTATTTCGCCGCCAAAGTCGCTAAAATCTTCCTTTATAGAAAGATCCCGCTCGGCAAAGGCGTAAAACCGCGCGGGTTGCGATTCCCCTTCAGTCATCCAGAACACTTGGGCAAGCGTCGCGCCCGCGTTAAGGGGTTGGTTGCAAAAGTAGCCTAAGAGCACCGAGTAGTTGCCCCCGCGCCTCAAGCCCACGCGGCGGGCGGCCGAGTCCTCATCTTCTTTTGCGGTTTTATACCATCCTTCAACGTATGAGCGCAACGTTCTTTCTTTTGTTTCCGCGCCCGCCGCTTTGTTGAAGGCAAGCAACTGAGGGGGCACAAGGAGCGTTGTAATCGCGTCAACTATTGTGG
>CAZDXD010000214.1:0-2370 GCA_964509415.1 uncultured Treponemataceae bacterium | reverse complement strand
AAAGAGTTGTCAGAATTTCCGTGTGGTCTTTAAAGATAGCGACAGTGTGTTCAAAGTGGCAGGCTTTGCTTCCGTCGGCGGTAACGACAGTCCAGCCGTCGTCAAGATGGTCAACATCGTCCGTGCCAAGAGTTATCATCGGTTCTATGGCAAGCACCATGCCGGGCACAATTCTAGGGTTAGGCCCGCGCCTTGAGGGAAAGTTAGGCACGCTCGGGCTTTCGTGCACATCAAGGCCAACGCCGTGCCCGCAGTATTCGTAGACAACGCCAAAGCCGTTTTCCCGCGCAAGGGTGTACACCGCGTTGGAAATGTCCGAAATGCGGTTCCCGGCTTTGCAGGCTTCAATGCCCGCGGCAAGGCACTTTTGCGTAACGTCCATCAGCCTTGCCTCGTCGGGGGTAATTTCGTCGACCGCTACGGTCACCGCCGAGTCGCTTATGTAGCCTTCAAGGTTGATTCCGATGTCGAGCGAGACGAGGTCGCCCGCCTTAAAGACTTTTCGCTTTGTAGGAATGCCGTGAATAACCTCGTTGTTTACGGAAACGCACACGGCGCCCGGAAAATCTTCCGAGTACCACGCGGGGGTGCCGCCATGCGCCTTTATAAAGGACTTGCAAAGCCTGTCAATTTCCCAAGCCGAAACGCCTTCCCTAACGGCGGGCGTTATTTCCTTGTAAAGTTCCGCAAGGAGTTTGCAGGACTTGCGGATTCCCGCTATTTGCTTTTCGTTTTTTATTCGTATCATAGTTTTGCATTCATCTCCGCGCGGGAAACCGCGGAAAACGCCCCGCGCCGCGGGCGCGAAAGCTTTTCCGCTTCCCTTCGGCAAATTGCCGCGGCATATTCATCGCCTAGCCTTTCGCAGCATTCAGCCATTTGCAGGAGGATAAGCGCGTCATCCTTATCCGAAAGTTTGAGTTCAAGCGCGCGCTCAAAGCATTCAAGCGCAAGGCTATCGGGGAGCGTTCCCTGCAAGGCTTCCCGCCCGATTTTGCGCAAAACGTTCCGCAGAAAATCAAGCGCTTCAGGGAAAAAGTGGCGGAAATACGGCTTTTGGTACTCGCAAGCGACAATCTCTGCAAGAAGGGCAAAGGCTTCATAGAGCTCATCGCGGAAGCTAAGTTCTTCTGCAAGAATAAAGCCGCAGTCCATAAAGTCTTCCCTGTCAAAGCAATCCGAAAGGGAAAACCCGCCGCTTCCCCTCTTTAGCTCAAGGTAAATCGCGACAGCTTCTTCTTCAAAGCCATGCAGCAAGTCAAAAAAGATGAGCTTTGCGCGGCTTTTCGGGTCTTTCCGCGCAAGAAGCCAGAGCCTGTAATCAAAGGCTTCCACTTTAGAAGCTCTGCTTGAGCGGAAATGCGCGTATTCCGAGTCAGCGCGTTCTTTAAGCGCAGGGTCAGAGAGCGTTCTGTACGCTTCAAGCAAGTCAAGCATTTCGGAAGACTCGCCACCGCCTGCCTGCTCTTTTTTATTTTTTCTGGAATGCCCCGAAACGTCGGGGTGAAGGCGCTTTGCCTTTTCACGGAAAGCCCGCTTTATCTCTGCCGCGCTTGCGCCTTCGCTCACGCCAAGAATGCGGCGGCAGTCTTTAAGCGAAAGGTTAGCCAAGCTTTTCACCGCAAGCGCGCGCCGTGTCGGTGCCGCCGATTATATCAAAGTAGTCAAGCAAGATGCCTTGCTTTTCCATTGCATGCATAAGGTTTGCGCACGCCTTGCCGTTGCCAAAAGGCCCTGACTGGACAATAATCGCCGCGCCTTTTTTTCCTGCAACAGTGGCAACGCCGTCAAAAAATTCGCTGACGCGCGAAGGAAGGTGCCCGCCGAACAAGCCCTTCTTTTTGGCGGCAATGGCAATATAGTCGAACAAAACAAATCGCGCATGACCTTCGTCGAGAAAGCCGTCAAAAAGCTCGATATCCCCGCCAGCTTCCCGCGCGGATTTTACAATTTCCCGAATAATCGCGGAAGCCTTGCTGTCGTCTTTGCCGCAAAAACTTATTAAAGCGATTTTCATTGGTTTTCTTTCAGGTTCTTTTTAGCAGATTTTATAGAGCTGCTCAATCATTTTTTCCTTGACAATCAAAACTGAACAGCGGGCATTGAGAAGGATTGCCCTTGCCGATGACGTGAGCAGGTCCTTTTGGTCTATAACGCCCTTTTCGTAGCCGCCAAGGAGGATTGTATCCACGCCCAGCTCTTCCGCGGCAGAGATAACCTCGCTCCAGATAACGCCGCGGCGGAAAATCTTTTCTATCTTTACGCCTTTCGCGCGGGCGATTTCGTCCGCATATTGAAGATACCTGTGCCCATTTTCGTCAAGGCTTTGCTCGTATTCGCGGCTTTCCTCTTCCACAAAAAAGCGGCTTA
>CAZDXD010000213.1:0-2393 GCA_964509415.1 uncultured Treponemataceae bacterium | reverse complement strand
CCCTTTGCCGCAGCACTCGCATACACGGGACATATCTACCACCTTCCCGCAAGGGGTCGCCCTCGCGGATGGTAGGGAGTTTAGCAGAAAAGTGGGTTCTAGTCAACAGCTTACAGCTCTTAGCCCTTAACCAAAGTCCCGCAGTATGCTACTATCGCAAGCGCAAATGAAGAACACTGCCGTTTTGCTTGCCGCGGGCAAGGGAGCTCGCTTTGGGGGCAGCCTGCCTAAGCAGTTTGAGCTTCTTTTGGGCAAGCCTGTCTTTATCCACTCGGCGCTTGCCTTTGAGCGGCATTCAGGCATAGACAGTCTTTACATTGTCGCGGACGCGGAATACTTTCCGCTTGTGGAAAAGGCGGCAAGGAAGTACAGGCTCACCAAGTTAAGGGGGATTATACAAGGCGGCAAGACGCGCACCGAATCTAGCGTCGCCGCGCTTTCTGCCCTTGCCCCCGCTGACAAGGCAACAATGAGCGATGAAAACATTATCTTTCATGACGCGGCGCGCCCGCTCCTTACCGAGCGCATAATTTCCGCCTGTATAGAAAAGCTCGCAACCTTTGAGGCGGTAACAGCGGCAATCAGCTCGATAGACACGGTGTTTATAAAGGAAGATGACGGCACGGTTGCCGGCTGCCCTGACAGGGAAACGCTGATGCTTGTGCAAACGCCGCAAGGCTTTCGCCGCAACGTTATAGAGAAGGCTTACGCGCTCGCTCTCGCCAAAGAGGAGGACGGCGAGATGGCCGGCAAAAGGCGCTTTGGCACGGACGACTGCGCCGTGGTAAAAAGCTTTATGCCCGATGTAAAAATCGCCTTTTGCGAGGGTGCGGCATCGAACATAAAGCTAACGTACCGCGATGACCTTTATCTTGCGAAAGCGCTTATGCGCATTGCGCGCAAAAGAGTGAGCGAAGGGGGAACTCCTTGACATATCTTGTTACGGGCTGCGCGGGCTTTATAGGGTATCATGTCGCGGCGGAGCTAATAAGGAGGGGGATGCGGGTCTTAGGCATTGACTCGGTAAACAGCTACTACAGCCCTGAGCTAAAGGAAGAGCGCCTTTCCCTGCTTAATGAGGCTGCCTCAAGCGAGCAAGCAGGTGCAGGGAGCTTCGCCTTTTATCGCGGGCAAATAGAGGACAAGGCACTTGTTGAGCGCGTCTTTGCCTCCGAAAGAATAGACCGCGTTATTCACTTGGCGGCGCAGGCAGGCGTGCGCTATTCGCTTGAAGCCCCTGAAAGCTATATTTCCGCGAACATAGCGGGCTTTCTCAACATTCTTGAAACGTGCCGCGCGCACAACGTTCCGCACCTTGCTTACGCTTCTAGCTCATCAGTTTACGGCATGAACCGCAAAACGCCCTTTAGCGAGAAGGACACGGCCGACCACCCGGTGAGCCTTTACGGGGCTACAAAGCGCGCCAATGAGCTTATGGCGCACGCCTATAGCTCGCTTTTTGCGCTTCCTGTAACTGGAATGCGCTTTTTTACCGTTTACGGGCCTCTTGGCCGCCCTGACATGGCGTACTTTAAGTTTGCAAAGGCTATAATGAAGAATGAGCCGATTGGCGTTTACAATAGCGGCGATTTAATGCGCGACTTTACCTATATTGATGATGTTGTAAAGGCTGTTCTTTTAATAGCAGAAAAGCCGCCCGCTCCTTGCGCTGGCTTTGACTTGCAAGCGCCTTCTCCTGACGCATCGACTGCGCCTTTTAGGATATACAACATAGGCAACTCCTCTCCCGAACCGCTAGGCCGACTCATTTCTCTTTTGGAGGAAAACTTATGCCGAAAAGCACCTAAGCGCAACCTGCCAATGCAGCCGGGAGACGTTTACGCTACTGCGGCGGACACGTCGGCGTTAGAGCACGATTTTGGCTGGAAGCCCTCTACCCCGCTTGATGAGGGGATTGCGAGGTTCTGCGAGTGGTTTTTACAGCATAATGGAAGAAAAGAGACGGAGGATTAAATGGCGAATATCGCTGTAATCGGGACGGGGTACGTGGGCCTTGTGTCGGGCGCATGCCTCGCGGATTTTGGCAACGATGTAATCTGCGCTGACATTAGCGAAGAAAAAATAAAAAGCCTTAAAGAGGGCGTAATTCCTATCTTTGAGCCCGGTCTTGACGCTGTAGTCGAGCGCAACACAAAGGCGGGCAGGCTTTCCTTTACTACCGACATTGCGGAAGCGGTAAAAAAGAGCGCCGTTGTGTTTATCGCCGTAGGCACCCCTCCCGCCGAAGACGGCAGCGCCGACCTAGAATACGTTGAGGCAGCCGCAAAGGAAATAGCCGCCGCAATGGACGGTTACCGCGTCATTGTAGACAAGAGCACCGTCCCCGTAGGCACGGGGCGCAAGGTTGCAGGCTGGATACGGGAGGAGCTGGA
>CAZDXD010000212.1:0-2395 GCA_964509415.1 uncultured Treponemataceae bacterium | reverse complement strand
GCGCACCCCGATATTTCGTCAATGGTTTCCGCGCGCGCGCTCTTTGTGGAAAGCGCGGCTAAAAACGCCGCGTTTTGCGTTGCCGAAGTCTGTCCGCTCATAATCTCGTCCATTACGGCATACGCCTCGTCGTAGCTCAAGTCTTCCTTGCTTACAATTTTGACAATCGCTTCCTTTATCATCTTTAATCTCCTTAAATATGGTTCTCTCTGAAATGATTAACGCCCTTTGCCGCCGCTTGCCTTAAACTTTGCCGGCAAGCCCTATAAAGTTAGAAATCATTCTCTTTCCCAGTGGCGTTAAAATTGACTCAGGGTGAAACTGAAGGCCGAAGATGGGCTTTTCGGTATGCATCACCCCCATAATTTCGCTGTCATCGGTCTTTGCGGTAACTTTGAGGCAAGCGGGGATTGTTGCGGGGTCAGCCGCAAGCGAGTGGTAGCGCGCCCCCTCCACAGTTTCCGGGCAGCCTGCAAAGACAGGGCAGGATGGGTCAATGCGTATCATAGAAGATTTTCCGTGCATTAGCTCCTTAGCATACGTTACAACAGCGCCAAAGGCTGAGCATATAGCCTGATGCCCTAAGCAGATGCCGAGCAACGGAATGCTAGGCGGGATTTTTCGGACTAGGTCAATGCAAATGCCGGCGTTCTCTGGCCTTCCCGGTCCCGGCGATATAATCACGCAGGCAGGGTTGAGTGCAAGCGCTTCTTCCACGATAAACTCGTCATTGCGGATAACGCGGATGTCGGGCTCTATCTCCCCCGCAAGCTGAAAGAGATTCCACGAAAAGCTGTCGTAATTGTCTATTAAAAGGATCAAATTTCCGCCTCCTGCCCCGCTTCGAGGGCTTTAAGCACGGCGCGAGCCTTGTTCAGGCACTCCGTGTACTCATTTTCCGCGACAGAGTCGGCTACAATCCCCGCGCCGCTTCTCACAAAGACGCGCCCGTCCTTTTTCCATGCTATGCGGATTGCAATGCAGGTGTCTACATTGCCTGTAAAGTCAATATAGCCTATAGCCCCGCCGTAAATGCCGCGCCGGTTTCTTTCAAGCTCTCCGATTAGCTCGCAGGCGCGTATTTTAGGCGCACCCGAAAGCGTCCCTGCGGGCAGCACCGCGCCGATAGCGTCAAGGCCATCGCATTCGGGACGTATTTCTCCCCGCACTGTTGAGCCAATGTGCATGACGTGAGAGAACTTTTCCACGCTGCGAAGCTTTTCTACCGTTACAGTCCCAAAGCGGCTAATCTTGCCCAAGTCGTTGCGGCCCAAGTCCACAAGCATATTGTGCTCGGCAAGCTCCTTTGGGTCTTCAATGAGGCTCATCTTGAGTGCGGCATCCTCCGCCTCTGTCTTTCCGCGCGGTCTCGTGCCCGCAAGCGGGAAAGTGTGCAGAACGCCATCCTCTAGCTTGACCAACGTTTCGGGCGATGCTCCTGCCACCTCAACGTCGGTGCCGGAAAAATAAAACATATAAGGCGAGGGGTTAATTGTGCGCAGCATTCTGTACGTGTTAAAGAGGCTTCCCTCAAATGGCGCGCTTAGGCGGTTTGAAAGCACAATCTGGAAAATGTCGCCTTCGTAAATGTGCCGCTTTGCCTCATCGACCATGCGGCAGTACTCATCCTTGCTAAAGAGAGCGCTAGGCTCTCCAGTCATGCGGCCGGGTTCAATCTCCGCCTTTTTTCCATTAACAAGAATGTCGCGGAGGCGCTCAAGCTCGCCGCAGGCTTTGCTGTACTCCTCGCTCAAATTCCCTTTAAGCGGCATGTTTACAATAAGGATGATTTTTTGCCTAAAGTTGTCAAAGGCGATAATCTTGTCAAAGAGCATGAGGTCGAGGTCCTTAAAGCTCTCCGTGTCGGGGGCCGATGTCTTGAGGGCGCTGTCAACATAGCCCGCGTAATCGTAGGCAAAGTAGCCCATAAGCCCGCCGGCAAACGGCGGGAGGCGGTCAAAGCGAGGCGCCTTGTAGCGGGCAAGGATTTCCCGCAAGGTTTCGGCGGGGCTTTCAGTTTTGAAGGTGTCGCCGCCTACGGTCATCTCTCCGTTAGAGCAAGTAACGCCAAGGGAAGGCTCAAAGCCTAAAAACGTGTAGCGCCCCCATTTTTCGTCCCCGCCTACGGATTCAAGCAAAAAAACGTGATTCGACGCGGACTTTAACACTCTGACCGCCTCTATCGGTGTGCAAAAGTCAGAAAGCAACTCGGCGCTCACCGGCATTACCGTGTAGCCTTCATCCGCCTTTTTCTTTGCCTCATCGAGGCTTGGAAAATATTCCATATAATGCTCTTTTCTCTCCTAAAATCCGCTGGCCTATTGCCCGCGGTGTTTCTATTAAGCGTAACAGAAATATAGCATCAGCAGGCAAACAGTGTCAAGCATGTTTAGGG
>CAZDXD010000211.1:0-2396 GCA_964509415.1 uncultured Treponemataceae bacterium | reverse complement strand
TAGGCTATTTACTCTGAATAAATAGCTTATTTAGTCCGAGTAAATAGGCTATTTATTCCCTGTGAATCGGCGGCTGACGTTTCGCTTGAAGCTACGCTAGATGCTTGCCCGCATAGCGGGCTGCGCTGCGCGATGCGTTGCGCGATGCGTTGCGCTTGCCAGCGCAACTCGCTGGAATAAAAAAAACATTTGACAACAGCAAAAAGCACTGCTAGTGTTAAGGACAGTCAAGCGAGCTCGTGAGTTATTGGAGAAGAGCGCAGGCGACCGTCGGGAGGCCTTGCGCTCTTTTTTATGAAGAAAACGGAGGAAAAAGCAATGAACGAGAAAATTAAAAAAAACATGGCCGCCATTGTTTTGATTGTTGGCATTGCATTGATTTTAATAGGCAGCATAGCGGCGCAGGCGTTCCACACTTCAGGATATTCGGTTTCTATCAGCCGCATTAAGTTTGACACGGAAAAGGGAACGCTTTCAGGCTTGCTCTATATGCCGGATGGAGCCGGACCTTCCAGTCCGCGCCCAACGCTAGTAACCACTCACGGCTACCTAAACAGCGCGGAAATGCAGGATGCGCCTGCCATTGAAATGTCCCGCAGGGGCTATGTGGTTTTAGCCCTGGATATGTATGACCACGGCCATTCCCAAAGCAACAGGGACAACACTGGCGGCTTCTTCGGCTTTTGGCCTACCGCCCTGTGGGATGCGGCGCGTTACATGTATCAGCAGGATTATGTCTTAAAAGATAGCGGCGGCAACGGCATTATCGCTGTAAGCGGGCACTCCATGGGCGGCTTTTCTTCTAGCATGGCGCTGTACTACGACGAGGTGAATTATCAGCAAAGCGGCATCCGCATGATTTATGCAGGCTTGTCTGTCGGCTCCGACTATTCTTATACCTCGTTCTTAGGGGTGGATGCCGCTGTGGCAGCTTCCATGTCCGGCGGGCGCACAGTCGGCAAAATCGCCGCCCATTACGATGAGTTCTTCTTTAACGCGCCAGGCGATGTGGGCACCGTAAACTACAAGGACTATGTTGCCACAGAAGAAGGCCAAACTTTCCTTGAGACTGTCCGCTACGACAGCGAAGGCAATGCTGCCCTTGACCCAAATGTGCAGGCAAACACATGGTACAGCACTTCTGACGGCGGGAGGCGGATTATCTATGAACCCAACGAAACTCATCCATGGAATCACTTTTCTAAAACAACCACCTCTTATATGCTTTCTTTTTATAACGAAGCTTTTTCTGGCTACCAAGGGAACATCAAGGACATTGCCCCAAATAGCCAGATTTGGATGTTCAAGGAAGCCTTTGAGCTTGTAGCCTTGGTTGGCTTTGTCATGTGCCTGATGCCGCTGGCAGCCTTGCTGATAAAGCTGCCGTTTTTCAAGAAAGCTGTTACGGGGGAGGCCGCTGTCCTCGCGCCTGTATCCACCTTGTCCGGCAAGGTTACTGCGGTGTCGCTGTTCATCGTCAGCATGCTCATACCCGCCATTATTTATCCTAGCGTCTATGAGGGAATTGCGGAGCCCCTCAATTGGCTAGGCTATGCCGCCATCATCGCGTTGCTGCTTGGCGCCATCGCCCTCATCATGACAGCGGCTTCCAAAGAGGAGGCAAACAAGAATGGCTGGTATATGGCCTCCGCTGTGGTCATCCTTGCAGGCATTTTAATGCGCTATATGGCCACCAAGGGCGTTCCAAACAACGCGATATTCAAGGGTCCTACCGTAAGCCTCATAGTCACATGGGCTGTTATTTGCGCCTGCATTGGCGCCGTAACAATGATTGCCGCATATATGCTTGGCGGCAAGAGGGAGCAGGGCCTTGCGTGCTATGGCATTAAAAGCAGCCCATCAGGCGTTGCGGCTTCCTTGTGCGTGGCTGCAATTGTTAGCGCGGCCGCTTTCATCTTGGTCTTTGCCGTTGATGCCATCTTCAAGGGAGATTTCCGCATTTGGGTTTTTGCTTTCAAGAGCTTCGAGCCTGCCCACATCCTTGCAGCCCTGCCTTATATGCCCCTATTCCTCATCTACTACCTTGCAATGGGAGCAGCGGCAGTGTCCAATACCGCAAGCGAAAAGCTTCAGGGCATCTGGGGCTATGTTCTCGCGGCGTTGACTAATATGGGCGGCATCGCCATCTGGCTGATTCTTCAATACGGCATCCTGTTTGCCAGCGGCTCTGCTTTCTATCCCGCAGCCGCGCTGGATGGAATTCTTTTGATAGCGCTGGTTCCAACCTTGGCTATTGCATCCTGCTTTGCTAAATACTTGTACAAGAAAACTGGCAATATCTACACCGCAGCTTTTTTGAACACAATTCTTATGACCATTATGACCGTAGCCAACACCACCATTTACTATCAGCGCTAGGCATCGCTGCTTTGAGC
>CAZDXD010000210.1:0-2411 GCA_964509415.1 uncultured Treponemataceae bacterium | reverse complement strand
GCAACGTAAACTTCCGGCTAAAGGATGTCATCCTCCGCTCCCTGATAAGGTATTCAGGTGCCTTGTTGTCCTTGCTGTCGGCCTTCTTTTCCGCGCTTTCCTCGCGCCTTGAAGAAATCGAGAGAATGCGGTCTTTCAGGCTAATCTCCACGTCCTTGTCCTTGTAGCCGGGAAGCTCCATCTCCATAATGTAAGCATCATCGGTTTCCTTCACGTCAACGCGCGGGGCGGCGGTTGTCGTAGCTGGAACAAGAAAGTTCATGCCGCGGTCAAGCGCATCGAACATGTCCGAAAAAGAAGAATTGAAAAGGCTTAAAGAGTTCATGGTGTACCTCCAAAGTTTTAGTTTTAGGCAGGCTTCAAAAGCCGCTTTACGCTAATAATACAAGCAAAACCTGTGCCAAAATTACAGAAATAAAAGCAAAAAAGAGGGAGAAAAGGCGAACAACGCCTAATTCTTTGAAATATCAGCAATTATAGGACGCGAAAAATGCGCAAAACGCTGGCAAAAAGGATTGTGCAGAACAACATATAGCGGGAGAAGCCCTGTTGCAGTAGCTTAAAGGGACGGTTTTGCCCACTTCGCAAAAAACAGAAAAGAAAAACGGGGAACAAAGGGCGCAATTATTGCCAAATTGACACTATTTTATGTGTCAAGATGATACAGCTCTCTTATACCCCTTCGTCTCCGCCCTTATCCTTGAAGCAATCTCCTCTCGCGGAATGCGCACCTGCTCCATAGAATCGCGGAATCTCAAGGTAACGGTGCCGTCCTCCTTTGTCTGGTAGTCAACGGTAACGCAAAACGGAGTGCCCGCCTCGTCCTGCCGGCGGTAGCGCTTGCCAATCGCGCCCGACTGGTCGTAGTCGGCGGCAAAGTCTTCCTTTAACTCGCACTGAATGTCGCGGGCAAGCTCGGCAAGCCCGTCCTTTTTCATTAGCGGCAGGACGGCAACGGTTACCGGCGCGATTGCCGGGTGAAAGTGCAGCACCGTGCGCCAATCCTCAGGCTCGCCTTCGGGCGCGATGTTCTCCTCCTCGTAGGCATCGCAGAGGAACATAAGCACGTTGCGGGTAAGCCCCGCAGAAGTTTCTATTATGTAAGGCGTGTACTTTTCCGCGCCGTTGTCCTGGTCAATGTACTGCATGTCTTTGCCGGAGTACTCGGTGTGCCGTGAGAGGTCGTAGTCGGTGCGGTTGTGTATCCCTTCAAGCTCGCTAAAGCCCATCGGAAACTCATATTCAATGTCGTATGCGTCCTTTGCGTAGTGCGCAAGCTTTTCGTGATGGTACCAGCGCATCTTGCTCATTTGCACGCCGTACTTTTTGTAAAACTCCCAGCGCTGCTCGCGCCAATACTCAAACCACTTTTCGTCCTCGCCCGGCTTTACAAAAAACTGCATTTCCATCTGCTCAAACTCGCATGTCCTAAAAATGAAGCTCTTTGTTACAATCTCGTTCCTAAACGCCTTGCCAACCTGCGCAATGCCAAAGGGGATTTTCATCCTGTTAGACTGAATGATGTTCTTGTAATTGACGTAAATGCCCTGCGCGGTTTCGGGGCGCAGGTAAACTACGCTAGCGGTGTCCTCAACGGGGCCAATGTGCGTCTTAAACATGAGGTTGAACGCGCGCGGCTCTGTAAGCTCGCCTCCGCAAAGCGGGCACTTTTTCGCGGCAAGGGCCTCCTGGTCCATGTTGTCAGCGCGGAAGCGCGCCTTGCACTGCTTGCAGTCGACAAGCGGGTCAGAAAAGTTGGCGACATGCCCCGACGCCTCCCACACGCGCGGGTGCATCAAAATCGCCGCGTCAAGCCCCACAATGTTGTCGTGAAGCTGCGTCATCTCCTTCCACCACGCCTGCTGTATGTTCTTTTTTAGCTCGACGCCCAAGGGCCCGTAGTCCCAAGCGCCCGCCTGCCCGCCGTAAATCTCCGACGACTGAAAGACAAACCCGCGCCGCTTGCACAGGCTCACTATTTTATCCATTGTAACGTTGCGATCCATCGATTTTCCCCCTTGTGTTGAATTCTCTTCTATAATTATTGATTAATGCTAGAAAGATTAACGATTAACGCGAAAGCTCATGGAGAGCCCGCTCCACCCTTTCTAAAGCCTTCTCGCAGCCTAGTGCTCGGATTGAGCCCACAAGGGGCGGGGAAACGCGCGAGCCCGTTACCGCAACGCGGATTGGCATCATAAAGTCGCCTAGCTTAACGCCCGCCTCCTCTGCCATGCGCCGCGCCTCCTCCTCCGCCTCCTCGTCGGAAAGATCGAAAATCTTCCTTATATATGGCAGGGCAAGATTGAGCACCTTGGCTGCCCCCGCCACGTCAAGCTTCTTTGAGGTGAAGGCTTCCGCAGGCGGGACGGCAGGCTCCACAAAGAGGAAGCGCACCATCTCCGCCGCGT